>CAZGVP010000198.1:0-5792 GCA_964529135.1 uncultured Caulobacterales bacterium
ATCTGGACGATGGCGCATTCAGATATGAACTTGATTCCGGTGCAACCATCCAGGTTATGGTGACTACTGATAAAGACGCGCGAACGGCGACAATAGATTTTACTGGTACAAGCGCTCAACTGCCGACGAATTTCAATGCGCCGGGCGCCATTACGCGCGCTGCGGTATTGTACGTCTTCCGGTGTTTGGTTGATGATGATATTCCTCTCAATGCCGGTTGCATGACGCCATTGAATATCATTGTGCCGGAAGGCTCTATGCTAAACCCAAAATATCCGGCGGCTGTGGTCGCGGGCAATGTTGAAACCAGTCAGGCTGTAACCAATGCGCTATTTGCGGCGCTGCATGCTCTTGGCTCAAGCCAGGGTACGATGAATAATCTTACCTTTGGTAATGATCGCTATCAGTATTACGAAACGATCTGTTCGGGCGCGCCTGCGGGACCGGGATTTGACGGCGTTGCTGCTGTGCATACGCACATGACCAATACGAGGCTGACTGACCCTGAAATTCTCGAGCAACGCTACCCTGTGGTGCTTGATGAATTCTCCATTGTGCGCGGATCAGGTGGATGCGGACAGTGGACGGCGGGTGATGGCATCATTCGTACCATCCGGTTTTTGGATAGTATGGAGTGTTCGATCCTGTCAGAGCATCGCAAGATACCGCCATTTGGGGTTGATGGCGGTGATCCAGGGCGGCTTGGTCGCAACTGGGTCGTTCGAGATGGTGGTGATATCGAAGAACTTGGCGGATGCGCCCATACAAACGTGACGTTAGGTGATACGATCAATATCCAAACGCCCACCGGTGGCGGATTCGGGCCATGTGACAGGACGTGCGCGCATGGTGTCGAAGAGGGACAGGAGAAAATGATGGCGAGCATCGCCATTGAAAGAGAGTAATTGTGCTGAACAAAATCAGAAATATTGGGCCAGGTGCTTTCGTCGCTGCCGCATTCATCGGACCAGGAACTGTGACTGCGTGTACGGTCGCCGGTGCCAGTTATGGGTACGCCCTACTTTGGGCGTTGTTGTTTGCAACCTTGGCGACAATCATCTTGCAGGAGATGTCGGCGCGATTGGGTGTGGTCACGCAAAAAGGGCTCGGTGAAACGCTCGCCGAACTCCTTCATTCATCTGTATGGAAATGGCCGCTTTTTTTATTGATAGGGGTTGCGCTTTATTTAGGCAACGCGGCTTACGAGGCAGGTAATCTGTCGGGCGCTGCACTTGGTATTCAAGCTGTTGGCGGTGATGATCCGGCTTTGTTTAAATGGTCTGTCGGCGGTATTTCTATTTTGGCTGCTGCACTCTTGCTTGGCGGCAGTTACAAGCAGATAGAAAAAGTGCTGATCGGACTGGTGCTTGTTATGGCAGCGGCATTCATAGCCACGTTCATAATTGTGAAGCCAGATATGAGCGCAATGGGGAGGGGGCTCTTCGTACCAAAAATTCCCGATGGCAGCTTGCTCACAGTGATCGCTCTCATCGGTACCACCGTCGTTCCCTACAACCTCTTTTTACATGCTTCTGCGGTTAAGGCGAGGTGGGCGAATGCCGATGATCTGGGAGCTGCGCGCACTGATACGTTCGCAGCAATCGGCATTGGTGGGCTGATCACAATTCTCATCGTTACAACCGCAGCTGCCAGTATGTTCACCGCCGGGCTTGAAGTTAGTAATGCCAGTGATATGGCCAAACAGTTCGAGCCGCTTTTTGGATCATACGCCAGATATTTGCTCGGGGTGGGATTTCTTGCCGCCGGCCTATCCAGCTCAATCACGGCCCCGTTGGCGACCGCCTATGCTGTTACCGAAATTCTCAAATTGGGTCAGTCCCAGAAATCAACCATGTTTCGCCTGATCATGCTCAGTGTGATCATTGTCGGGGCCGGTCTGTCCCTGACTGGTGTGAAACCGGTGACGATAATTTTGTCAGCGCAATTTGCAAACGGGCTCTTATTACCGATTGTGGCCTGCTTTCTTTTGTTTGCAATGAATCAGAAGGCGTTGTTGGGCCGCTATGCCAACGGTTTATGGGCAAACTTACTGGGCTCGCTGGTCGTTCTTATCACCGCAGGTCTTGGTATTCGGCTAATTTTGAGGTCGATTGGTATCCTATAGGCGGATTAGTACTACTTATTTTTTAATAAACAGCGGCCTTAAATCGTAGAGTATACCGGAAAAACGTTAGTATTTTTCTGGTATGATGCTGTATATTTTGACTTCAGGCGTATGCTTTTGCTCTACGTCACATTCTATTCGAACAGAGGCTCAGCGTATTTCATGACCGACAAAAAAAGAAAAATCGTTTCCTCCCGCCATCTTGCCACTGAGGATGGCTGGCCCTTATCCGAAGTTGAATTCGGTATGACGGTGGTCAATAACGCCTTTCAAAAGTGGATTGTGCGCTGCGCCGCTGCCGCCGGGCAAAGCGACCTCAGCGCCATCGATGTATTGGTATTGCACAATGTTAATCATCGCGACAATGAGAAACGGCGCATCGACATTTCATTTTTGTTGAATATTGAAGATACGCATACGGTTAATTACGCACTAAAGAAACTTGTCGGTTTTGAGCTGATTGGTAAAGAAAAGCGCGGCAAGGAAATTTTCTACACAACAACGCAGAAAGGAAAGAAACTCTGCGATGAGTATCGCACGGTGCGCGAGCAATGCTTGATTCCTGGTGTGAAATCCATCGATCATGATGCTGATGAATTATCCAAACTTGCTGAAGCTTTACGCACCTTGTCGGGCCTGTATGATCAAGCATCCCGTGCTGCTGCCTCTCTTTAGGCCTGCTCTTGTCAATCAAGAGCGCGATTAAAAATTGTGGGCATCGTAAAAATGGGAACCTGACTAAGGGCAAAATAGAATGTGATCATCGGATCGACAGACGAACCGAGCGCCGCCCAAACCAGGCCGACATTGCGATTGCCGAAGGGTAATCCATAGGTCAATCTGTTGCGTTTACCGCCTTGTCCGAGGATCACGCCGGCCACGATTGAGGTGATGTTGATTGCGAAGGCGATAGTGAGCATGGTCAATGCCAATTCTGGATTGTTCAAGATTTGACCTTGAACGCCGTCCATACAGCCAATCGCGAATACCACAAGCGCTGCAGTCACCATCGCGTTCAGACCATCATTCGCGCGGTTCACGATTGGTTTGGCGAACCAGATGAATGTTATGGCAAGAACACCGCTGCCTAGAACGAAAAAGGAAACGTTCCGGCTAAGGATGACGGCCGATATTTGAAGATCAAGCCAATTCGCTGCAATTATAGGGATCGTTATGGGGGACAATAATGTGCAAATCAAAATAATGACCAACGCGGTGGCATGATCGCCGCCAAGAGCGACCGCCATAGGCGCATTTGCTGCCGATGGCGGACATGCTGCAGTAAGGACGATAGCCGCGATTAAGGACGCTTCCAGCTCAATATTTGTCAGTACTAGTGCAAGCAGCACAGGCGTTAAAAGAATAATGCTGATGGGGAAAATAACGGAGGTACGCACGCTTGCGAACGCAGCCCTGAGTTTTGTTGGTTCGCAAGTCAGGAAGGTGCCAAAGAGAAAAACAAAGACTGCCGGGCCAAGCATTGGACGACAAAAATTTGCGAGGTTTGGAAATAATAAGCCAATGAGAACGCCGACCGCAAGCACGCTCAGACTATGTTGTTTCATTACAGTGAGTAAGCGTCCTAGCATACTGCGCGGTCGAGGTTTTCTTCCGACTCTAGCACCTGGCCGATGGTCTTGATCAGCATATTGCGTGACAAGGGTTTTGAGATATAGGCATCCATCCCGGCGGCGAGACAGCGCTCGGAGCCATTATTGATGCCAGGACCTGTTATGCCGATGATCGGCACTGGCGTAAGATTGCGCGCAGCTTCAATCTCTCTGATCCTGCGGGATGTTTCAAGCTCGTCCATAACCGGCATTGAAGCATCTATCAAAATGAGATGCGGCCGTTTCTCTTCAAGCATAGTGAGGGCGATAGCACCATTTTTCGCGATGCGATATGTCAGGCTCGTACTGTCGAGGATTGAGGTGATGACCTGCTTGCTCACCTGATTGTCTACAACAATCAGGATATTCGAATGGCGCGCCGTGCCAGTCTCGGCGTTATTGTGAGGTTCAATATTGTTACACGGATCGGCTGGAATTCTATTGATCTGCCTGTCTTGTTTTTGTGTGCCATCAATCGGCAGCGCGATGGTGAACCAGAAACATGAACCGACCCCCAGCTCGCTCTCAACACCAATGTCGCCGTCCATCAGCCCTACGAGCGAGGTTGAAATTGCAAGGCCGAGCCCAGTGCCTTCATATTGTCGGCTGGCGCTGCCATCGACTTGCGCAAATTTTTCAAACACGAGGGCGCATTTGTCTTCTGGAATGCCGCAGCCGGTATCTTCCACTCGTATTTTCAAGGCGGCATTGTTCGCTTCATCGAGTGTGCAGGCCACATCGATCAGAACGTGGCCTTCATCTGTGAATTTGACGGCGTTGCTGACAAGGTTGGTGACGATTTGGCGCAATCGCCCGACATCTCCGATTAATGACTCCGGGACATCGGGAGCAATGCGGACAATCAGTTCGATCCCTTTTTCCGCCGCGCCTGACGAGATGAGCGTGGCGACATCTTCCAGTGCATCCCGAATGTTGAATGGGTTGGTGTTTAACGTCATTTGGCCTGCATCGATTTTTGAAAAATCGAGAATGTCATTGAGAATAGTCAGTAACGCCGCGCCGGACTTTATAATGACTTGTGTAAAGCTTTGCTGCTTGTCATCGAGGTCCGTTGCGGCGAGAATTTCTGCCATGCCCATGACCCCATTCATTGGGGTACGGATTTCATGACTCATATTAGCAAGAAATTCTGATTTGGCCTTGTCAGCGCGAACGGCGGCATATTTTGCCTCTTTCAATTCTTCTTCACGCTGCTTTAGTTCGGTGATGTCGGAGCGAACACCGATCATGCCGCCATCCTTAGTGCGAAATTCCCGTCTGAGAATGAAGCGGCCGTCGTTGAAACGAACCAGCGTTTCGACGTCGCTGTCCATACGTGCTTCTAGCTGCCTTACGGTGAAAGCTTCTGGTGATTGCCCACCGAGATCCCATAAATCTGCTTCGATGCCGGCTTGTACAATTTGTTCGAACGAGACGCCGTGATGGATGACTGACTCAATGTCTTTATGGATATCGACAAACGCCTGATTGAACAGCATGAGCTTGCCATCGCTGTTATAGTAAGCGACGCCATCAGACATCGCATCGAGCATATCGAATAACCCTTGAATGCCTGCTGAGTTGAGCGCGTCAAGGTTTCCCGGATGGCAGCTGCCTTGTAGCCTAATCTTGTGATCTTGCGCAGTCATCGCATCCCCTCAATCGGAAAGTGTCTGTGCTCTGGTCCGCGACCTTTTTGAAGGCCTTGTGGCATTTTACGAAAATTTATTTGTAAAACACTAAGATTTTATCAACATTATGTCATCGTTTGGGTTGGTATAAGGGCTTTAACCGTGGCGAGGCTTCTTCATGTCTTATCTAAATTCCTTCTCTACTTGAATTCCTTCCTGGGAGATGAGAGAATTTTGCAATATCGACTGTGATTGTGTTGAGGGCGATACGGATCATTGAACCTTGGCACGCGGCGCTTATACAGCTCTGTGATGGCAGTATTATGATCCGGTTTTTATGTTTTTCTGGTTTAAAAAAGAAGAAATGGCGCGAGTGACGGGACTCGAACCCGCGACCTCCGGCGTGACAGGCCGGCACTCTAACCA
>CAZGVP010000199.1:0-5752 GCA_964529135.1 uncultured Caulobacterales bacterium
CCCGATCGCGAGCGCATGGGGGCTGGCTCTTGGAGTTTTAAATTATAGAAGCCCAGCTTCTACCTGTTTGCTGACTATTTCGTTGTAAGAACTTGTTGTCTGCGCCTAAATCAAGAGCTTTATAAGCATCAAACATTTCTTGCTCGCTTATCATTCCCTCAGTAAGCAAAATTCCTAGCATGTCTTTTGCTGGAATCGATGTTTCAAACTGATCTGGTATCCCTTCCACAGGTGACTTTCGGAAAGAGACATAAGGAATGTTGTCTGGGTTTCCAGTGAGCTTACATTGTTCTTGGTACGCCTCAACTATATTGTTAAGAGTTTGGTTTATGTCTCGTTGTGCGAAGAACGCTGGTTTTATCGTAACGCTAGTGCGTACTCCACCTTCACTAGGTGTGTCTTCGTTTAGCAAGCCAACAATTGAGTTGGCTTTGAAATTATATGAATGTATGTTTTTGTATCCCATACATACAAGAATAATGGGTTATGACATCCTTGTGTGTGAAGGTTTTATGACAATTCAACATCCATTATTAGATGCTGCATATGAGCGAAAGTCCCCAATATGAACAAAAATTTCTTCTGCATCGCCATCTACCAAAACTTTTAACACATTCCCTACTGTTTGCCACGAGGCTTGCTCAACAAGCCCATTAATTACAGCTGCCATCTGTTGGTTAGAATCGCATGCCCCAACTGTTGGAGCATATCCTCTCATGTGACTGGACACTTTTTCATATAAGGTTTTATGATGCTTAGTTTGCCATCCGTTGCATTCATCGTTATTAGGACGAAAGCAAATATCGTCAGATGAGATGGTATCCGCAAGTATTACAGTCCCAACGATAGCGGCGACTGTAATTGCTGTCTTTTTTATAGCGTCCTCATTGTTCGTATAAAAATCTACAACTGAGTTTGTTGAAGAAATAGATAAAGAAAGTATCTTGTATGCTAGACCGTTCATTTCTTCTAGATTTGTTCTGGCTGCAGAATCTCCTGAAGCCGCACCTATTTCAAACCAATATCTAGCTCTATCTGCATCATGTGTTTTGTAGTATTCGTATTTTTCACCTAAATAATTAGGTGAAAGATACCATCTATCGTCTTTAGCTAGGTGTTCCCATATGGCAAAGGCTTCAATATAATTTTCATCTTCATAATATTCCTCTGCTTTGTTAAAAAAAAAATATCCAAGATCCTCTTTCTCCTCGAACGGGGTTAGAAGCTTTAAATCTAAACGCTCAAATGGAACATTAGTATTAAATTCTTTCTCTGAGTCAAACCTGAAACCTTGGAATGTTGCTCTCGTGCGAATGTCTGTATTAACTAGGCGAGAAATGAAATCTTCAACAGAAGAAATATTTTCCCCATTATATTTAAATAATACATCTCCAGTCCTTAATCCTTGGAAACTATCACTATCCGTTACGGCAACAAAAAACAAATCCTCTACCTGTGTGCCGTATATTGATAATCCTAGAATTTCTATTTTCTTTTTGGGAGTTGTTGATTTTGACTTAAAAAAATAGTCTGCATGTTCTCTTATTAAGGTTTTTTTGTTTATTAATGATTCTCTTTTGGCGTCTTGGTAATTTTGCTCAGCTGCCTTTGAGAACCAGTGAACTGCCTTTTTGTAGGCTTCTATTTTTTCTTGGCCTTGGTGATCACCAAGTTCATGGTTATAAGCAAAATGTCTTCCAAGCTTGTATTGGCTAGATGGATCTCCGTTGATGGAAGCTCTTAGTAGCCAACCTGTAGCCTTTTTGCGATCTGCTTTAACTCCAATTCCATCATAATATATATTTCCTAGCCTACTTTGAGCTCTGATATAGCCGTTTTCAGCAGATCTTAGATAGAATCCTATAGCGTTATTTATATTCTTTTCTACGCCATTGCCATATTCATGCAATATGCCTAGATTATGAGTGGCTACAATATTTCCGTTTTTGTCTGCTTCTTTAAACCAATACAGCGCTTCAGAGTAATTCTCTTCATTATAATAATTTATAGCTAGGTTGTTTTGGGCTTCAGAATCGCCATTTTCTGCTTTTTTAGTCAATTCACTTTGTGTGTTTGCGTGTGCGGTAGAAAATGTAGCGATCAATATCAGTAAAATAGTAGTACTAAAAAAGAAACCATAGACTCGGCTTATCACTTTCTCATTTCCCGCTCTTCTTCCCACGCACCTTGACAATATGTCCAGCCTTTTTGGTATCACAAGTCTATCCCCCGCTCTTCCAGTTCCTTCATCTGTTCGGGGTCGGGATTGCAGATTTCACTGTCCATTGATTTCCCACAACGCATGCAGTTGCTATCGAGTTCTTTGTCCTCCTCATCTTTTCCGTAAACATGTTCATGGTCGTCTTCTTGTTGAGGCATATGCGACTGATACAGGTCTTGCATCGAGGGTTGTTCTTTATCCAGCGTATATGGGTTGGATTCTGGCGTTGTGTGTGATTGATAAAACGATTGCATGGTTGAGGGCTGAATATCATCGGTGACAGCCCGACCTTCTGGGCGTTGCCAAAAAGGCTCTTCAACGACTTTGGTGCGAATATCGTCAACCGCACTAGCAATGCCCCAATCCTTGTCTTGCACTTTTTCCTTCATGGCTTCGCGGTGCATCAGTGCTTGTTTGTAAATCTCTTGCATAGCGTCCTTCCTATCAATGCTGATTATCGAGGGGGCTTTACCCGCTCGATAGAACTGTGCTTACATCCCTACGGTGTACAGGATGGCATTGAATTCAGTCTATGTTACGGTCATTGATAAAGTCAAAAGTGCTTCGACCCACGCCGCTTGCGGGGTTTTTAACGGCGATGGATGCCCCCCTTCTCCAACTCGATAAAAAGCACGCTTTCACGCTCAGAAACGCTTTTGAAGGAGTGCAGATTTTCGGCGGTATTGGTTCAGGCAAAACCAGCGGTTCAGGACGCACCCTAGCACATGCTTTTCTCAAAGCAGGGTTTGGTGGTTTGGTGCTGTGCGCCAAAATCGATGAAGCCGACAACTGGCGACGCTATGCGAAGGAGTGTGGACGCGAGAAATCCTTGTTTGTTTTTAATGAGGAAACGGGCGGACGGTTCAACTTTCTCGACTATGCCATGTTGACCAACAAAACCACGAGCGGCGCGGTGGATATGCTGATGAACGTGCTGAAAGTGGGTAATGGCGAAGGGGTTGAGTCCACAGCTAAAGATAAGTTTTGGGATAACTCGGTGCGTCAGTTGATATCTCACAGCCTAGACTTGCTCTACTCAGCTTACGGCACCATCAACCTTGTCGAAGTGGGCGAGCTGGTGCAGAGCACAGCGCAGACGATGGAAGAAGGCGCAAGTGACCATTGGAACCAGACCAGCTTTTTTGCTCTAACGCTCAACAAAATCTATTCAGACCCGACACACCCAATGGACGCGGGAGACCTCCGCGCAATTCAAAACTACTTTCTCAAATGGACGCGGATGGAGGCAAAAACCCGCACGAACATCGAGGCAACGCTGACCACAGCGTTACAGCTTTTCGAGAAGGGTTCATTGCGGGAGATGTTCACCACGACCAGCAATATCGTGCTCGAACTGACGCACGAAGGGGCGATACTGGTGGTGGACTTGCCTGAACACTCATGGGGGCAAGCGGGTATCGTTGCTCAGCACATTATCAAATATGCGTGGCAACGTGCCGCGATGCGGCGCATCCCTGATAACACCACTCGACCGATTTTTCTTTGGGGGGATGAGAGCCACTATTTCATTACCTCCTACGATGCGACCTTTCAGAGCACCGCGCGAAGCTATCGAGCGGCTACGGTGTACATGACCCAGAGCATCAACGCCTACAAGGATGCTATCGGCGGTGCTCATGCTCATGACACGGTGATGTCACTCATTGGCAATCTGAGAACTCAAATATTTCACCAGACCAACAGCCCTGACACTCAGAAATACGCCGCTGAAATGGTCGGTAAGGGGCTGTTGTGGCGCGAGAATGTCAGTGAAGGCGAAACACAGGGGCAAGGATTTGGGGAGTCAGATGCCGAATCACTCGGTAAGAGTGAAGGGAGTTCGAGCAATAGCGGCACCAGTACAAGCGATTCTGGAGAGCAGTTCTTGCTTGGAATGGCAAAGGGGCGACAAGTGGGTTGGAGTGAAAACGAAACCACTGGCAGCTCAAAGAATCGTGGCACAAGCTACAACAAAACCCGCACCAAGAATTTGAGTCAGAATCGCGGCACATCGAAGAACCGAGGCGCAAGCCAACAGAAGGATTACATCCTAGACCCGAGCTATTTTCGGACAGCATTACGCACAGGTGGTGAACCAAACGGGTTGACCGTTGACGGTGTGGTGGTTGCTCCAAACCTGCCAAATTACCTTCATATCCATTTCAATCAGGTATAGCGGATGCTAAATCTGCTGCTGTTTCCGTTTCGTCTGGTCGCGTGGTTTTGGGTTCAGCTCAAGCGCGTTTTGAGTTCGTTCATCGTTCATCCCTTGCGCTTGTTATTTTGGGTTTTCAAGATACTCACAAGCCGTATTGTGGCGATTCCCGCCGTTTTCGCTTACGGGCTTTTTGCGCTGCGCTTGTCAACGCCGCGTCCTGTGGATGAATGGTTTACGACGCAGATTCGCTACCCGTCAGAACAGTACGTGTCCGATTGGACGTTGCTTGGTCATACACTGTTTTATCGAGAAACAAGCGCACCTGATTTGCGACTGTCTCAGTTCTACATAGCGATTATTATTGTCATTTTGTTTCTGGTTCTTCGGTTTACCCGTCGCAAACAAGAGAAGATTCGCGAGGGGCTTGCGAATTCAGCGGCGCATTTGAAGCAGCTCCGTCCTAACCCCTTGGTGCCGCCTCGTTCTGACAAACCTGTCGCAGAGAAGCCCGCTAAGGCTCCTAAAGCGTCGAAACCGACAAAACCCAAGCCGTTAGTTCATGCGCGTTATGGGCTGGGTTCTCTGGCGGTTAACGATGATTTAGAGCAGGTTATTGAGAGATTGCCGCCAGAGTTGCAGGGCTTTATTGAGACCGAGCAGAAGTAGATTTTGGTTCTTCAGGCAGTTTGCCCGCATCGTAGATGTTCACACCGCTTATGGTGACATCAGAGCCGATTTGCCCCGCTTCTACTTTGAATAGCTTTCGTCGCCCGTAGAGTATGACGAGCTGGACGACATTGGTCGTCCACACATCGACCACGGCATTCGGGATGAAAAACCGCACTCGCCCTTTGAGTTCATCGGGATGCACTTCATCAATCTGATGATATTGGGGCACTCTGCCCCGCCCGACACTTTCTTTGAACCAGATGACGGTATTGATGCCTTCGGCTGTGCGCGTGGTAGGTGATTCCTTCGGTGCATGGCTGGCGGCATAGAGCTTGGATGCGGCGTTGGGCGGCGGTTGATGGTTATCGGTCATGTCCGCCTCCCCTGTCGTGCGTAGCAGAGCTGCGTTCGGAATCGTAGAATCCTGCCATCATGTCCATATCGGCGTGCCATGAGGCATGCCCTGCTGACCTGCCTGTTTGTCGGCGGCTAGCAGAGCCGCTGCGCGTCGATAGATGCGCCCTGATTTCGTTGCGGTCTTTGACCCGTTCGACAGCGGCGAGTATGGGGCTGTTGTCGTTCTTAGCACCGATGCCGTATTTCGCTCGCCCGATGTAAGGTTGCGGCTCACGGTCGATACCTCGCACCTTGTAGCTCTCGTGCGAACACTTGGTATTTGACCCACTGGATGCCAGCCACTCATT
>CAZGVP010000200.1:0-5726 GCA_964529135.1 uncultured Caulobacterales bacterium
GTGGCCCAAGGGTCTTGAGTGGCGTTCTGACTAGCTTGGCAGCGTTGGGGCTTAGTGCCTGCGCGTCCTTGGATTCAGCCTTTGCTCCCCCGCCACAACAGGTGCAGGCAGCGGCTTTATCTGCCTGGAATGGTATAAAACAACAAGAAAGCTTGACCACTGATCCTAAATATCTGGATCGTATGAAGCGCGTAGCGCCGCGTATTATCAGCGCTGCAGGTGGAAACCCGGCGGAATGGGAAGTGGAAGTATTTGCTTCAGATCAGTTGAATGCATTTGCCTTACCAGGGGGCAAGATCGGCTTTTACACAGGTATTTTGGATTTGATGGAAAATGACGACCAGATTGCTGCTGTGATGGGGCATGAGGTGGCTCATGTGAATTTCCAGCATGCCTCAAAGAGGGCTGGACGGGCCGCGCAAACACAATTTGGCCTTGGGGCGGCTCAGACTGCGTTAGGTGTCGGTAATGTCGCTAATGCTGGATTATGGATGCAGGCATTTGGACTTGGTGTGCAGGTTGGTAATGCATTGCCATTTTCACGCTCCCATGAATCTGAAGCGGACCGGGTCGGGCTTCGCTATATGGCCAGAGCTGGTTACGATCCAGAAGAGGCGGTGAGGTTTTGGCAGAAAATGTCAGAATCCAAAGGTGATGGCGCGCCGCCGGAATTACTTTCCACTCATCCATCTGACGGTACGCGTATTGCTCAACTCAAAAAAGAAATTGAGTTGTTGAAAGCCGGCTCCTAACCCGTCTGAGGGCTTGCAAAACCGGCTCCGGGTTGTATATCGAGTGCCCGTTTCGAAAATAAGGCAATTTTCCTTACTTCGTGACGGGTGTTGCCAGCTTCTTGCTAGCAAGTATGCCGCCTTAGCTCAGCAGGTTAGAGCGCTAGATTGTGGATCTAGAGGTCGGTGGTTCGAGACCACCAGGCGGTACCACTCTTTATAACAGAGTTTTGCATAGCAGAGCTATGTTTGGTGTCGTGGTTCTGATTAACTCATATTTTCTTGTTTTTCATCGCGATATATCCTGACAATGGTGCGATATTCTCAGGCATGAATTTGTCGGGGCTATCTACACCAACCGTAGCCAATGGTTGGAATTCTTTGTGTTCAGGATGTTGCCAGTTTTGAAGAGCTTGGGTTAGGTTAAAAACACACAGGATTTCTTGATCTTGATAGTTTCGCTGAAATGCCAAAACATCACCTGCAGGCTCTATAAATGTCAAATCGCCAATTCGAAGAGCGGAGAATGATTGACGAATATTGATCACTTTCCTGACGAAGTTAAGAACAGATTTTGGATTTGATTCTTGGGTGTTTGCCGCCAAAGCACTATGGCGCTCGTCAATTGGTAGCCAAGGTGTGCCAGTAGTGAAGCCGCTTTGAAGGCCTTTACTGCACCATGGCATTGGTGAACGAGCACCGTCGCGGCCAAGAGTGTCTGGCCAGTTGGTAATTGCCTCGGGGTCCTGAAGTGCCTCAAATGGAATGGTTGCCTGGGGCAAACCTAACTCTTCACCTTGGTATAAAAACGCATTACCTCGTAGACTCATTAGCAGGAGTGCAAAAAATTTGGCTGCTCTTTCTTGGTCGGCATCAAACGCCCAGCGGCTGATCGCACGCGGCGCGTCATGATTAGAAAACGCCCATGACGGCCAACCTTCGTCTATGGGGGTTGACCATGGAGTTTGAGCTTGTTTGACAATAATATTAGTAATTTTGTCAGCATAAAGAAAAGAAAAATTATAAGCTGAATTCAACAATTTTTTTTCACTGGTAAAAGCTTTCATTTCAGCCAGGGGATTGGGCCCTGCGACCTCAGCAACAGTAAAAATTGCGTCAAATTCGTTTGTTACCATGCGAATTTTCTCCAAAAATTTTGGAATATCGGTGTGTGATTGATTGTGCAAATGTAACTGATAATCAAACGGACGGGTTAGTTTTTTATTCTTGAGTGTCGCAGCTGGGTTGTCGCGTAATTGAGGATCGTGCATTGCAAAATTGATCGCATCAAGACGAAACCCATCGACTCCCCGGTTTAACCAGAAGCGGGCAACATCCAATAGGGCTGTTTGCACGTCAGGGTTATGAATATTCAAATCTGGTTGGCTGGCGAGAAAATTATGAAGGTAGTATTGTTGTCTGCGACTATCATATTCCCATGCTGGGCCGCCAAAAACTGACTGCCAATTATTCGGGGGAGAGCCATCTGGCTTAGGGTTAGCCCATACATACCAGTCAGCTTTTGAATTGGTTTTGTTTTGTCTACTCTCTTGGAACCAGAAATGTTGGTCAGATGTATGAGAGTAAACCTGATCAATGATAATTTTTAAACCCAATCTATGAGCATTGGCAATTAAATCATCAAAATCTTCAAGAGTTCCAAAAATGGGATCCACTTCACAATAATCGGCTACATCGTACCCAAAGTCGGCCATAGGAGATTTGAAAAATGGGGATAACCAGATTGCATCTACCCCAAGATCGGCAACATAGCCGAGTTTTTTTGTAATGCCTTTAAGGTCACCGATACCATCGGCATTGGTGTCTAAAAAGCTGCGCGGATAAATTTGATAAATGACGGCGCCACGCCACCATTCATGCGGCTCATCAATTCCGTGCATGTTATTTTGGTTTATACTCATTGCAAAATATTTTGGTTGTTCTTTTCCATTCGGTACACAAATTCATAAAAGCGCGAAAGTATGAAAATAGTTATCGGTTTAAAGGTTTGACAGGCTTTATATAAAAGATAACAAATAAGTTGTTAGGGTCTGATTCTCGGGCACCTATCTTACGGAGAGATCTTAATGAAAACCCGTGCTGCGATTGCGATTGAGCCAGACAAGCCACTCATTATTGAGGAAATCGACCTTGAGGGCCCTAAAGCTGGCGAGGTTTTAGTGGAAATTATGGCGACTGGTATCTGTCATACTGATGCTTATACGCTTGAAGGTAAGGATTCTGAAGGTATATTTCCTTCTATTCTTGGGCACGAGGGTGCAGGGATTGTTCGCGAGATTGGTGTCGGAGTTAAGAGTGTTATCCCCGGTGATCACGTAATCCCTCTTTATACAGCGGAATGCCGACAATGTAAGACCTGCCTCTCGCAAAAATCGAATTTGTGCACTTCGGTTCGCGCCACCCAAGGTCGAGGCGTTATGCCAGATGGAACAAGCCGATTTTCCTGGAAAGGTAAGCCTTTGGCTCATTATATGGGGTGTTCTACCTTTTCAAATTTTACTGTTTTATCAGAGTATTCTGTTGCCAAAATTCGCAAGGATGCCCCTTTTGATAAAGCCTGCTATATTGGTTGCGGGGTAACGACCGGTGTCGGTGCGGTTGTCTGGACGGCAGGTGTGGAGCCAGGCGCTAGTGTTGCTGTCTTTGGGCTTGGTGGTATTGGGCTAAATGTTATCCAGGGGGCAAAATTAGTAGGTGCCGATAAAATCATTGGCGTTGATATCAATCCAGCGCGGCGTGAGATTGCTACACAGTTTGGGATGACAGAATTTATTGATGTCAACGAGGTGGGAAGCGATAATGTTGTGGATGCTATTATCGGTTTAACCGATGGTGGTGTTGATTACTCTTTTGATTGTACTGGCAATACAAATGTAATGCGCCAAGCTTTGGAGTGTTGTCATCGAGGATGGGGAGAATCTATCATTATAGGTGTGGCTGAAGCTGAGCGGGAGATATCAACGAGACCGTTTCAACTTGTAACAGGCCGAGTATGGAGAGGGACTGCTTTTGGTGGTGCTCGCGGGCGCACAGATACTCCAAAAATTGTCGATTGGTATATGGATAATAAAATTCAAATTGACCCGTTAATCACGCATCTAATGCCATTAGAAAAAATAAATGATGCATTTGATTTGATGCATGAAGGAAAAAGCATCCGAAGTGTCGTAACTTTTTAGACTGAGGGCACTGGCGTTTTACTGCTATTATGTATTGGGTGGCCCCTGTTTCGCTATAAAAATGCATTTCAATTATAGGGTTAATGTAATTTTAATAGTAAAATACTGGTTCATTATAAATCTTAATAAATCTATAATTTTAATTTGATAACAATTTATAAACACCAGGTGCTTTATCTAGTGTTATGTATAAGTTAGCAACAAAAATCTTAATGTTGATTGTTGGCGGGTATGTTGCGATAAGCGCACCTGAGGCATTTGCTGTGCAATCGAAAGAAGAGATTCTTGAGGAATTGGCTGAAACACGTGCTGCTCTTTCTAAACTCGAGAAAATAGTAAGCGATCTTGAAAAAAGACTAGCTGAAAATGAGAGTACTGGTGTATCTCACGTTGTGGAACGTGTGGAGGAATTGGAATCCATAGCTATTGCTGTAGACGATAAGATCGGCGGTAACACGTTGGTCAATAGTTTCAGTGCTTCGAGTCTGGATATCGGAGGATTTTTTGATAATACAGTTTCAATAGTGACTGGCGAGGGAAATTCAGAAGCAACATTTAACCGGCAAGTTTTTGAATTATTAGTGAAAGCTGAGCTTGGCGAAGATTGGGATTTTTTTGTTGCTCAAGCTTTTGTGCGAGACGTACCTTTGGAATTTCTAGATCCAGATCAAAGGCAGTTTCCTACTTTTGGCAATAACAAATTGCCAATTGAAACGGATACAGTATTAGCTTGGGGGCAATACCATGTATCAGATGCTTTAAATATACAGTTTGGGCGATTTATTACCCCTCAGGGTATTATCAATATCGAGCATTTTCCCGCATCTTTGCTTGATACGGAACAACCGTTGTTTTTACGGCCCTTTAATAAGCAAACGATATTTTCAAATTTTACCAATGGTATCAACTTTACGGGTAATAAATTTCTTCGTGGGCAGAATAAAATAAGTTACGCGGCTTATGCCGGTGTATGGGCTGGGAACGCTGATAGTCTAGTGTTCGGTGGACGGGTTGCTCATAGCTGGGATAGACGAGGACTTACCATTGGGTTGAACGGAAATTCTGGGGATCGCACAAGTGAGATTGAAGGTGGGCGATTTTATACTGGTGGATTGGATGTTCTTATTGATAAAGGACCAGTTTTGTGGAAATCGGAAGTTTTTACAACATCTGAAGACAATGCCTCTAATCGTCTAGGGCTCTATACGCAACCAGCGTATCGAATAAGACCTAATTTGATGGCTTTTTACAGATTTGACTACCTTGACACAGGGTTGGTTGGTGATGAACGCATCGAGCACGTTCTTGGTTTGGTTTATAATCCAATAAACCAAGTGCGTCTTCGCGCCATTTACAGAAACCGAAGGTTTCTTGAGGATAATAGTATCGAAGACGCCATTATAGAAGATGCATCGTTAAATATTTTTCAGTTTTCGACAACGCTAAATTTTTAAAGGGGAACAAATGAAATTCCCTGGAATAATTAAAATAATTTCTATACTGATGATTTTAGCAAGAATGATGTTTTCTCCATGTCAGGCCGAGACATTTGCAGTAATTCTTAATGAAGGTAATACATATGGTGACTTGCCAAAAAATGAGGCAAAGCAGATATTACGACGAATCTATCTTAAACAACAACGCAATTGGCCAGGAGGTTCTGAAGTTATTTTTTTCTCTCGTCCCGAAGGTTCCATAGAGGAAACTTCTTTTCGGCGACATATTTTAAATATGACAGATAGTGAGCTTTCTTCTTATTGGCTGCTTATGAAGCAAAAGAAGGGCGAAAAACCCC
>CAZGVP010000201.1:0-5709 GCA_964529135.1 uncultured Caulobacterales bacterium
TGAAAGAAAAAGCCTAAAATAGCGGCAGACTTGTTCTCTTGCGCAAGGGATGGAGGCCGCATGCGGCCAAGACGCGCCCTTTTGCAAGGCTTGGTTTACGACAGCCCGCTCGGCCAAGGGCCGATGCGCCTTAACATCATTCCATAACATGTCGAAAATTGAGAGTTGGAATAATAAAGGGCTACCTCTATGTTCATACCATGCCCTCAAATACACCGAACCGCTCAACAATATTTATCAGTCATGCGACCCCAAATGATAATGCTTTCGCAACATGGTTAGCATCTAGGCTTTTGATGTCTGGATACGAAGTATGGTGTGACCAGGAGAAACTACTAGGGGGTGAGGATTTCTGGAAGAACATAGATACCGCAATTAGAAATGATACGATTAAGTTCATTTTGGTGATGTCTGAACATGCCTTCACCGAAGAGAAAACACTTAAGGATGGTATAGCCAAGGAAGTGGCCTTAGCCGACAGTATCAAAAAAAAGTTAAAAGCAGAAAACTTCATAATCCCAATACGGATAGACAAAGTTGACTATGCGGATTTTCCAATAGATTTTATCCGATTAAACGGAATTGATTGCAGTGACAATTGGGCGAACGGACTCTCAAAACTATTGAAAGTTTTGGAACGAGATGAAACCCCCCAGAATCCTGAAAGCATCTCGCCCACACTAAATAGTTGGAGAGAGATTCACCAACACAAATCACAAGCTTTGACGATTTCAACGGAAACGGTGCAAACGAACTGGCTGAAGATGATATCGATGCCGGATGAAATTCATTTCTATCATATACTGATCTCTGTAAAACCCTCTGAGCCGAGGGCTATTGCTTCCGAGTGCACTCTCCCATGTGTCGATCACGCACGACTCTTGGCTTCATTTTCCAACCAAGCTGACTTGCAAGAAGCACTTGGAGAAAAAATCCCCATAAAATTACGAGCGACCCTAAAAACCGAAAATTTTTTAAAGGGCCTAACGGGCGATGTATTAAATTTGGCCCCCAAGGACGCTAGGCGAAAACTATCCTCTCTTGTCAGGCAAGGGTTGGAAAACTTTTTCCGAGATAAAAAACTTGCGGAATACGAAATGGCTTCGGGTAATTTGGCATGGTGGTTTCTGCCCGGAATGGTAGAAAAAGATAGACTTACCTATGTCGATTTTAGCGGTAAAAGCAGATACCGCGCCGTTACAGGGCGATCTGGCAAGAAAGAAGACGAAAGCGGGAATGAAGTTGTCCGCTATTACTGGCATTTAGGTTTTACCGTTATTCCGATGATATCAGATTCATCGATGCTGGTTTTAAAACCACGCATCATCGTAACTGATGATCAAAAAACACCTCTTGAAAACAAAACCAGATTGAATTCGGCGCGACGCTCAATAACAAAAATGTGGTTTAATGATAAATGGCGAGGCATGGTACTCGGCTTTTCACAGTGGATGGGTAATGGAGAAAGTACCATTTCCATTCCAATGGGAAGCGGTCGTGAATTCTGCTTTGAATGTTCGCCGCAAGTTTTAACGGCTCCAGTTTCGATTAGGACTGATCCAGTCTTAGATTCATTGAGTGATGAGACAGCAGCTATTGACGAGCGAAATGAGATTAATTTCAGGCTAACCGATCCTGTTTTCAAACTCGATGATGAGGATACCGAAAATGAGTTCTAGTAGGCTGAAATTTGTAGAAGAACCAAAATTAGAATTTGCTTTAGACCAATATGAAGAGCATCCCAAAGATGGTTTGTTTTTATACGGCCCTGCTAATTCTTCTGCAACGGGCGGGATTTTGAAGTTCGGCATTATCGGAACGACTAAAGGCATCGAAAAATTCAATAAGTGGGCAAAGGCGGTTAAAGGGTATATTCCCCCTTTTAAAGAAAACGTGCCTCATCACGCAGCTTTCCCCGGATTTGAGGCTGCATTCAATATGAGATGGCCGGATTCCCCTCTTGCTGAAATTGTCCTTGATGAAAAGACAATTTCTAATCGAATTAACAGAAGCAACCGGCATGAGGCAATTAAGGCAACTGTCGATATCTATGCTGATGCCATAAAAAAATACTTACAAGAGGACGCTGAGGTCACGCCGGATTTTTGGTATGTTATAATTCCAGATGAGGTCTACAAGTACGGACGTCCAAAGATTGTTCCGCCCAAAAATCAGCAAACTGAGAGCGATACGTCACTTTCCACAAAAGCAGCCAAGAAAATACTGCGCGAGCCTTCTATGTTCCCAAAAGACAACGAAGAAGCCTCTTTACAGCAATATGCCTTGAATTTTCACAATCAGCTCAAAGCACGGCTTCTGCGCACTGCCGTAGTTCAGATTGTAAAAGAAACCACCTTAGTTGAAGCAAGTGATATTGATCGTAAAATTGTACGGCGAAAAACCCAAGACCCGGCAACAATTGCCTGGAATCTTTGTACGACTTCTTATTACAAGTCAGCAGGGCCACCATGGCGGTTAAAGGATATCAGAAAAGGTGTCTGTTACGTAGGCATTGTATTCAAACAAGACGCATCATCAAGAGAATCCGATAAAGCATGTTGCGGTGCTCAACTTTTCCTGCGAACAGGCGAAGGTTTGGTTTTTAAGGGAACAACCGGGGCGTGGTATTCTAAGGATTTGAAAGAGTTTCATTTGTCAAAGAGTAAGGCATCGGAACTCATGGCTTTAGTTGTGGCAGGGTATAAATCGATCAATGGCGATGATCCTGAAGAAATATTCATTCATGCAAAAAGCAGATTCAATGCGGAAGAATGGTCCGGGTTTTCTGAGGTGCTACCCAAAAATACAAAACTCAACGGCATTCGGATACGACCTAATGACGGCCTCAAGCTATTCAGGCTAGCTAAACAACCGCCTATAAGAGGGCTGTATTATGAAGTGTATGACCGTATGGCGTACCTTTGGACAAAAGGGTACATTGCTCGTTACAATACGTACCCAGGATTTGAAGTGCCAAACCCAATTTCTGTTAACATCGATTGGGGGGATGCTGATATAGATACCGTCGTGTCAGACATATTGGCTCTTACCAAAGTAAATTTTAACGGCTGCAATTTTTCTGATGGCCTACCCGTCACACTGAAATTTGCAGATGCGATTGGTGAAATTCTGACCGCAATCCCCGATATGCAAGATGGCGCTCCGCAATTATTTAAATACTACATATAACGCGATGGGAAAGCCGATCTTATTTATACCAACTCCAGCTTAACTTCCCGGCCCAAAACACTTGCAGCCTTATAGAGCGTATCAAGCTGTAGCTTAACATTATCGGGGTCCAATATTCGGTCAAGCTGGCTGCGGCTTGTCTGCATCGCGGCGGCCATTTGAACCTTGTTGATGCCTTCTCTTTCCATCGCCTGCTCTAATTGCCACGCCAGAACACGCTTGATGGATTGGGCGGTAACTTCTTCATAGGTTCCATCTTCTTTGAGAAAATCATCAAAGGACGATCCTACATGTTTATTTTTTTGCTTTTTGCTCATTTCTTTCAACGTCCTTTTTGCGTTTTAACGCCAGCTCAATATCGGGCTTCGGTGTTTTCTGGGTCTTCTTGATAAAGCCGTGCAACAAAACCATTTCCTGCTTCATGGCAATAAAGATAACGCGGGCAATGCGCTTATTGCTGATACTGCTGCGCACTTCCTGCAATCCATCGCCAAGACCTCGACAAAGCGGCATGCCAACAGGCCAGCCAAACTCCACATCGCTAATATCCTGCCCGACGGTCCTGCGATCTTGTTCATCAAGGTTTTTCAACCACTCCCGAACGGGTTCTTTGCCGCTAGGCGTTGCATAGAAACGGGCCGGAAGTTTCTTCAAATTCACCAATAATCTATCTTCTCTTTATGTGTACCATATGTGGTACATGATGTCAATCATAATTTTATCAATCGCAATTGAAAATTACTCCATTGCTCACGCCAATCCGGAAATGCCGTTCAGATTCCCAACCAAAAACAGAATCAAATCCCGCAAATTTCACAATGATTATTGCAAAAAACCGCACATAAAATCCATGCAAGAATGCGAAACCAGGCGAATATCATCACTCATTATTTTCATCGATTCCAAGTTGTCGCGACCAATGGGCTATAACTGCCTCACTTGTTTGCAAATGTGATCCTTGACGCGCAATGAAATCTTCAAGTGCCGGAGTTTTTGGGGACTGTTCCAGCACAATCATAAATGCTTTTCGAAAAAACTCAGCAGCAGTTGCCAGTGACGAGACTGCAAGAAGCAAATCATCATCGTTAATAACTGGGATAGGCGGCAGTTCATTTTCCATCGGAATTCATCCTCAACAATCAATTCATCATAGGCCGGAGGGGATTGAACGGGGAGGCTGGCCAAGCTTCCCCTTCACAAGATTTCCCCGATCAGTGGACGTAGTACACAGGGGACATCTTGCCTTAGATAGTAGGCAGGCTGTTTATTATATATTCGTATTACAAGTATCATGATTCAAAAAAAGAGCCACTCATGAGAGCAGCTCTTCTACGCAGAAGTTTTAAGACAGGCTTTAAGCTTGTGGAGCAATTTCAATAGCTGTTTCCTGAATAAGATCAGTCCCTGATTGTGGTACATAAGGATTATTGATGCGATCCATCACGGTTTCAGCAGTAATTGTCGCTAAAACATTTCCAGCCTGTGTTTCAACTTGTGCTTTAAATTCAGCCCTCATTTCTCGACCAGTTTTTTCATGAAAACGGATACGATCTTCCGGTGTGATATTTCTGGCCTTAACGATATTGATCGCTGGGATAAATGCACGTTCATCGACTTGAACAAATGCAACTCCCTGTCTTGCAAGATCGTCTATGGATTCTTCTGAAAAGATTTTGCCTTTGGGGGCAGTATCAATCCGGCATTGAAAGCGTGATGCATCAATTTGTGCATTGAGTTTGGTCAATGATTTGCGGTCGTCATCAGTGGTTATGTTGACCCGTTTTACCTTGGTCAGAGGCAATAAATCACCGGAATTAATCGTCAAATATTGTGTAGTCATTATATGTACTCCTATTATTAATGTTCACTATATGTTCTTTTTTTAGGGATATTATTTCATAAATGCAAGGACTTCCTGCGATGGTATGTCTTAATAATAGCTTAACAACTAATCTCTATACTGATATTTATGAAATTCGTGGAAAAATTCGATAATATGCATACTTTACGGCCTGGGGTGGGGACATCGGGGCGCGGTATGAGCAATTCTATTAATAGAATTGCTGCTTGGGGTGTAGCCCAAGGCGGGTTTTTGAATATCGGGGGCTGTTATGACCTCTGGTGATTTTAGTGGTTCAGATAAGCGTAGAGAACAGGATTATGCTGACCTGCAAAATGAAATCGCAGGCCGCGGCGTTGGCCGTATAAACCGTTTTCTTCCATCTAATCGGATCGACAACCCTGAAAACCAGCGCAAAAAAGATGCTGAACTTTCCCACCTACTCAATGAATTACAACAGCGCTTACAAGACCCAGATTACCGGGCGGCGTTTGAGCGAGCGAATGATTTGATTGACCAAACGCAAATCAAACTCACCAATACGCTTGATGCTGTGGCAGAGCGGATTGAACATCTTGAGGCCTTGCGCGAGACTTCAGATAGCAAAGCAGTACGAGATGCGTTGATTGTCTAGCCCCCACGTTATGTACCAATTTCTAATAGAGTTTCTGGCACAGGTG
>CAZGVP010000202.1:0-5670 GCA_964529135.1 uncultured Caulobacterales bacterium
GCATTTTGCTACAGCAATGCTTTGGGAATTGCTGGCCCTACTATGTGATTGTCGTGTCCGTGAGACTGGAAAAAACAACCTAACACGATGGGTCTGAAATGAATTCTGATCTAATTCGTAAAGAACATGCACAATTTCTCTACTATGCGATTAAGCGTGTCTGGATGGCTGCCGGTGCAATAGAAGAGCACGCACACTACGTTGCCGATGCGATTGTATTTGCGCACAAGCAAGGAAAATTAAATCAGGGACTTGGTGTATTTGAAGCGATTGATATTGCGCTAAATTTTGATCTTCTCGATATAAAAGCCAAACCTGAAATTATTGATGAAGGACCGACTTGGGCAACGGTAAACGGCAATCGTTCTAGCGGGTATTGGTGCTTGAACTTGATGTCGGACTTGGCGATTGAAAAAGCCAAAGAACATGGAATTGCCATTGTTTTTGGCGGCAATCACAACGATGCGGGTAGTTTCGCGCGCTATGTCTACAAGGCTTTCGAGCAGGACATGATGGCCATGTCCTCAAACAATAGTGTGCCTCTTGCGGCACCTTTTGGAGGAATGATTAACAAACTGTCTTGCCCTCCATTCGATGCGATCGCACCCTCGGGTGAGCAGCCACCAGTATGGACCAGTGTAGCTCTGGCGGAGTTCTATGACGCCGATGTCGCTGAAGCAGATTTCCAAAACAAGCCTTTAAAAGGCAAATGGTTGATCGATCCGAAAACCGGAGAGTTGACGGATAATGTGAAACCCTATGTTCGCCCTATTGATGGCTATGGAAGAGTTGCAGATTGCACTGCGGCTGGCCAGATTGAGGAACCTCGTACCTATGCGCTCAACATGTGGAATGAAGCCATGTGCACGATTATCAATCCACTCGGCATCCCATCAACGGCGATGCCGACTATCGAGGAAGTCGTGAGTAGTGACAGCGATAATAAGAGCGCGACGGTTGGGGGCAGTTATTTTTTATGCATTAATCCTGCGAAATTTGGTTCTATCGATGCGGTCAAACAAAGATCAGATGGATATGTTCGGAGTATTTTGGATTGCCCACCTCGTCCGGGTCACTCAGTGAGGGTCCCAGGCGCTCAAGGATTTCGCTATCTTAAAGATGGTGTTGAAGAAATCGATGTTCTGACCAATCACTGGGACCCATTTTTTGTCAATATTGCTGGGCGTTATGGGCTTGATGAAACCATGTTAAGAGATGAATTTGCGGCGTTAGAAGAAGAGATATAATCTCTTCCGTAATCGCTGTTTTATACACTCGCTAGCTTGAGCCCTACGACACCGAAAATAATTAGTAAAAATGAGAATGCTCGCAAGGTTGAGTTTGGGTCACCATAGAACCAAATGCCAATTAGAAAAGTTCCTGCCGCACCAATACCTGTCCAGACTGCGTAAGCTGTTCCAATAGGTATTGTCTTTTGGGCCATAAATAGGAGAAAACCGCTTATTGCCATGCAGCTTATGGCGAAGCCAATCCAAAGGAAATTTACACTTCCCGTAGTTTGAGCATTTTTTAGCCCGACAGGCCAACCGATTTCAAAAATGCCCGCAAGTACGAGTAATATCCATGCCGATTTCATGAATGATCCAGCCAATGTAATTTAACATAAAAAGGGCGGCAAATGCCGCCCTAATTCACCGAAATAATCAGGCGCGTTAAAAACGCTTAGTTGCCGTCACTCCATATGTGCTCGGAGCATTGTAACTCTGAATAACGCTACCGATTGTTGGGAGGAAATAAGTTTGCTGCGCGTAATCTTCGTCCCCAATATTCTCTCCCCATATAGCGATCTCCCAATCACTATTTACAGCCTCTAAGGTTATCCGCCCATTGAAAACCGTGTAAGAACCAGTCGCTGTGACAGGCGTATTTTCCGCGTCACGTTCCGTCTCGCTAGCATATTTAACGCCGCCTTGAAGACCGAGGTTAAATCCATCGGAAATTGGAATGTCATAAGTTGCCAAGCCTGTGAATGTCGTACTCGGCGCATTGGGCAATTTGTTTCCATTAAACGGTGCTCCAAGTTCCGTATCCAGTAATCCTAGACCCGCATTAATACTTAAGGCTTCCACTGGATTCCAGACAAGTTCAAAATCAGCCCCATAGACATTCGCGTCATCTGCATTGCCAAGTACCGGTCCTAGAGAGCCTTGGACAAAAGTCTGAATGTCTTTGTAATCATAATAAAAAGCAGAAGCATTGAACCGAATTGTGTCTCCAAGATCAGTCTTGATACCGGCCTCATATGCATAAACAGTTTCAGGCTCAAAAGGAGTTAGCTCCTCGTTTGAGAAGGTAATGTCACCAATAACACCCCCGCTTTTAAAGCCCTTGCTAAAGGTCGCATAAAGGAGCGTATTGTCATTTGGCTTGATATCGATTCCGAGCCGACCTGAAACATCAGTCTCATCAATTGAGACATCTGTGAATGACAGCGGTAGAGCATCAGGGAAGAATTCAAACGTGTCAGGATCCAATAGTAACAAGCTGATTCCAAATGGGTTCAAATCCGTTGTGCCGCCCTCATAAGTTTTGTCCTCAATTGTTAAACGCAATCCACCCTTTAACGTTATGATGTCAGAAACGGCGTAATTAGCATCAAAAAATGCCGCATAAGCATTTGAGCTCTGGTCGTATGTGGTTTGTAAGCGTGAAAGGAATAGTTCATCAGACAAAATGTCTGTTGTGTGCTCAACAGTATCAGTTGAGAAGAATCCGCCAAATACTGTATCCCAATTATCATTGGCCCAGTTAAACCGGATTTCTTGGCTGAATTGGTCAACTTCGGTGCTATGACCAAATTCGAGAAAGGTTCTAGCGGTAGCGTCGATGTCTTCCCCGAAGAAACGCTCCATTGTTCGATACCCTGTGATCGACGTCATTGTTACATCACCAAAGTCTTTTGATAGACGTAACGTCGCATCAAAATTCTCAACGTCAGTTTCATTACCAACCGCAAAATTTGAGTTGCTTACTCTTGGGTTCTCGAGGGTGTCAGTAAACCCTACGAGATTAGCGCAATTTACGGGATCAGTATTTCCAGCCAATACAGGCGCACAAAATGCCCCAACGCCGCCCAAGCCAACAGCCGGATCGGTTGCTAATAAAGGTGCAAACTCAGGGAAGAAGAGAACAGTGTCGGCAACGAATTGGGCATCTATTGCAGATGCCGGCGTTTGCGCACCAAATAATTTATAAGGTGTGGAAGGGCCATCACTTTCTGAGTATTGTAGCTTGAGATTAGCATCCCACCCCTCACTTTCATAAGCGAGTTGTCCGCGAAGACCAAAGGCTGTGTTGCTTCCAAAGTCATCGCCGCTTGGAATTTGTGTGTAAAATGACTCGCCTTGATTTGTTATCTTCCCGCTCAAACGATAAGAAAGGTTTTCAGATAAAGGGCCTGTAATGGCAGCTTCGCCCTCAAAAAGACTGAAATTCCCAGCGCCGACACTCACGTAACCACCTGCTTCTTGGCTTGGTGCTCGACTAATAATGTTTATCGCACCCCCCGTAGTGTTTCTGCCATACAAGGTTCCTTGCGGTCCTTTCAGGACCTCGAGACGCTCTGTATCAAAAGATGAGAACTCCAATGACGCAGTTGATGCCAAGAATACATCGTCAACATATACGCCAACGGAACCGGTATTGTTTGAAGAGAAATCGTTCAATCCCACTCCACGTATGGTAATAACGGCGTTAGTGCCCCCTACCGCCTCTTTAATATCAACATTCGGTACAATTGAAGCCACGTCGTCAACTTCATCAAATCTAAATTTTTCAAGCTGCTCGCCAGAATAAGCATTGATGGTCGCGGCAACATCTTGAACTGATTGTGATCTGCGTTGAGCCGTAACAACGATTTCATCATCAAATGATTGCGCCAGTGCAATTTCCGGCATCATCATAATTCCAGCAGCAGCTGTTCCCAGCAACAATGACTTCATGGTCCCCATGGATGTCTCCCTTTTACTATTTGTTTTGTTATACATCACGTTTCACAAAACACAAGTTATCTCGGGTATATTGTTTAGAATTTTTGGAGACACGCGCGCAATATCCGAGATCGAACCACAATAATCGCTCAGTAGCATCGTTTTATTTGCGTGATTGACTTGTATGGGCTAAAATACTCGAGTTTTCTCGAATATTACAAGGTGTGATAGAAACAAAGTGGATCGATACGATATGGTAAAACAAGTGAATGGAGATCGCCTCTGGTCCAGATTAATGGATATGGCAAGAATTGGCGCAACCGCGGCGGGTGGCTGCAATCGTCAGGCGTTGACCCCGGAAGACAAACAAGGTCGCGATCTATTTTGTGAGTGGGCAAGGAATGCTGGATGTGAGATCCGGGTGGATACCATGGGTAATATCTTTGCGAGACGTCCAGGAACTCACCCAAGTGCTGAACCTGTTATTTCCGGTTCGCATTTGGATACTCAACCCACAGGCGGAAAATTCGATGGCGTTTATGGAGTTTTGTCCGCACTCGAAGTCATAGAGTCTCTAAACGATCATGGCATTGAAACTGAACATCCAGTTGAAGCCGTCGTTTGGACAAATGAGGAAGGGGCGAGGTTTGCGCCTGCCATGATCGGATCAGGGGTATTTTGCGGAGAGTTTGATTTGAATTTTGCTCATGCAATCACAGACAAAGACGGAAAATCACTGGGAGATGAGTTAAAGGAAATCGACTATGCTGGTGGCGAAAAATGTGAGCCTTTCCCGATTAAAGCCTCTTATGAAGTGCATATCGAACAAGGTCCTATCCTTGAAGCTAAAGATAAGCCTGTAGGTATTGTCACAGGCGTACAAGGCATGCGTTGGTTTGACATTGTGTTAGAAGGCTCTCCGGTACACGCCGGCCCCACTCCCATGGAGATGCGGCGTGACCCAGTAAAGGCAATGCATAAAATAATATCGCGTATTTATGATTTGACAGAAAGTAGAGCACCAGACAGCCGAGCAACATTTGGTGATATACTTGTAAGCCCAGGATCCAGAAACACAGTTCCTGAACAAATAAAGTTAGCGGTTGATATCCGTCATCCCGATGAAAATGTTTTAGATTTGATGGAACATGAAATGCGCGATGCAGCAAAGGAAGAGGCCGAAAAGGCTGATGTCCAACTCAGCATTGATGTTATTTGGAAATCGCCTTCAGTGGCATTCGATCAAAACTGTCTGAACGATATCAGGCAGGCAGTCGAACTATTAAAGATGCCACACATAGAAATGATATCAGGAGCGGGGCATGACTCCGTCTACGTGTCGCGCGTTGCGCCAACGGCTATGATTTTTGTTCCTTGTGAGCGCGGTATAAGCCACAATGAGGCAGAGAATGCAGATCCTGCCCACCTCACTGCCGGTGCAAATGTCTTACTTCATTCTATTCTGAACTCAGCCAATGCAAGCTAATTGGATACTTAAATAAAAGTGTAGTAATGAATTCATCAGTGCAAACTGCGGGCGATCTGAGAGTAGGCTCAAATGAATGAGTCCTGTGCCACAAATTGCTTTACTATGCGTGCCACAAATTCAGATTTGACTACCGCAAGTCATTGTATTATATGGTTATTTCCGCATAGCATCGTGCTGTGTGGGGGCACCATTTTCTTGACATTGCAAGTTACGTAAGCCTTTGAAAAGCTT
>CAZGVP010000203.1:0-5667 GCA_964529135.1 uncultured Caulobacterales bacterium
GTATTTCTGGAAATTACCCCAAGGATGGTAGCTTGATGACAAATCAACATAAACTTATTGCGGAATTACCCAAAGCCGAGCTGCATCTTCATATAGAAGGAAGTCTGGAACCTGAGCAGATGCTTGCATTTGCCGATCGCAATAAGGTCCATCTTCCATATGACAGTGTCGAGACCGTTCGTCAGGCTTATGCATTTAATAACTTGCAGGAGTTCCTTGATATTTATTATCAAGGCATGAGTGTATTGCAAACACACCGAGATTTTTACGAATTAACACTCGCTTATATTGATCGTGTTCGTGCTGATAATTGCCGCCACGTAGAGATTTTTTTTGATCCTCAAGGTCACACCCAAAGAGGTGTTGCGTTTGAAGTTTGTATAGAAGGTATACTTGATGCTCTTGGTGAGGCTTGGCGAACTTATGGTGTTTCATCGCATTTGATTTTATCATTCTTGCGGCACCTGAGTGAGGGTGATGCTTTTGCAACTCTTACAAAAGCTGATCCTTATATAGATCGCTTGCTTGGCATTGGTTTAGATTCCTCCGAGCTTGGCCATCCGCCATCAAAATTTGAACGAGTGTTTGAAGCGGCTCGTCACAAGGGGCTAAAAAGTTTTGCTCATGCTGGTGAAGAGGGGCCTCCGGCATATGTGTGGGAAGCGCTGGATCTTTTAAAAATCGACCGCCTGGATCATGGTAACCGGTCTATGGAAGATCAGCAATTAGTGGAACGCTTATCTTCAGATGGAATGACATTGACAGTGTGCCCTTTGTCTAATCTCAAGCTTTGCGTTGTTTCAGACCTTAAAAGTCATCCTCTAAAATTAATGTTAAATTCGGGGTTAAAAGTCACGATTAATTCCGACGACCCGTCTTATTTTGGGGGGTATCTGAACGATAATTATTATCAAATCGCTCAAGCGCTGAATTTGTCTAATGATGACATCATTCAACTTGCTCGTAACAGTATTACAGGCTCGTTTATGTCCTCCTCAAGGCAAGCGGAAATCTTGAATGAGTTTGTAACGTACGATGAGAAATATAATGTTTGTTCATAAAAAAAGGGCCCGTTTTTCAACGAGCCCTTATCCCAAGAGTACCCAACCGTATTCGGTTTATTGAGCGGATTTTTTCCGGCGCATGGCACCAAATCCAGCAAGGCCTGTTCCAAAGAGTAGGAAAGCTGCAGGAACTGGTACTGGTGTCAGATCCACATTTACGTCACCGTCAAGGTTCAAGCTTGCTACATCAGCACACAGATTACTGGTGCAGCTAGCGCTTGTTGCAAGAGAGAACCAAACTGAAGCACCGAGATTGCCGTTTTTGCCGTTAGCGCCTTCACCTATCTGGAATGGAGCACCTCGTCCTGACACATCAAAATTAAGACCGCTCAGAGAATCTACACCTGTTAATGTACCGGTTGTGAGCTCAAAGAAGTTCCAGAAGTTAGGATCAATCGGGCCGCCATTACTTGCGTAAGCTGAATTGAGTAATTCCAGTTTTGGGCCGTCTGCACCTGGTCCGTCCAATGCTGCAAAATCGAAGACAACATCAAACGCATAATCACTATCAACCTGAGAGCGAATTGTGCCTTTCAGCCAGCCTTCGCCATATTCATTGAGTTCTAAGCTTCCATCCCAGACAAAATCGAAATCTGCTGCATTTGCATTACCTTCCAAGCCCGTGCCTGAAAGTGAGCGGAAGAATGGCAACCAGAATGCGTGGTCACTGTTTGAGTCTGCAAGAGAAGCATCTGATACAGCGGATGATACAGGATAAGTAACTGCAGAAGCCTCCGCTTTAGGGGCGCCGAATGCAGAAAACCCTAGTACTGCGATAGCTGATGTCGTGGCGATTGATTTAAGAATATTCATTTTGGGAAACCCCTTGTCTGGTTATCAAATTGTTAACAAGGCAAATGCAATCACCTTGCCAACCCAAGGAAATAAAAATAAATTCAATAAAAACAGTACTTTATGTTGATTTTTTTGGGGCGGCGTTTTGTTTGGTAAAAATAAGCTTTATGGTTAATGACCCGTAAAGAGCATTTTTGCTGCGGTGCAATGTCCCAAAATGCGCCATTGCCGCGTACGTGAGTGGAAAACTCAAACCAAGCCCTATATAGAAGACAGCCATTAGCTCCGTGAAAGGCCGTCTTATGAGTAGCTTTGTATTCTTTCTTATTCCAATAGCCCTTGGCGCAACCGCAGTGATTTTGGGTATTGGCATTTATTCCATGGCCAAGGGCGGCGCTTTCGCACGGGAAAATGGTAACAAGTTGATGCGTATGCGCGTTGCTGCTCAAGCAATAGCTATTGCGATCATTATGCTGTTCTTATGGCTTGCCGGGGGCGGCAATTAAACCAACTGCCGCGACCGATTATCATTCTGCCAACAATATATGCCCTAAGACGTTGAAAGCCTTCAGGGTGATGGCTATGTTCCGTCAACTTTTGACATATGGTCGGGCTACCTTGATAAATCCGATCATGTCTTTCCTAATTTAATTCCACGAAGGAGCCCAAAAGATGAAAGTCCTCGTGCCGGTCAAGCGTGTCATAGACTATAATGTGAAAGTGCGTGTGAAAGCTGACCAGTCCGGCGTTGATCTTGCCAACGTCAAAATGTCCATGAACCCATTTGATGAAATTGCAGTTGAAGAAGCTGTTCGCCTCAAAGAGGCAGGAACGGTAACGGAAATTGTTGCAATTTCTATAGGGCCTGAAAAAGCTCAGGATCAAATCCGTCAAGCATTGGCGATGGGGGCAGATCGTGGCCTCCTGATCAAAACTGATGAAACTGTTGAACCTCTCGGCGTTGCTAAGTTGCTTAAGGCTGTTTGCGATACAGAGAATCCGGAAATGGTTATCCTTGGTAAACAGGCCATTGATGACGATTCGAATCAAACTGGTCAGATGTTAGCGGCCTTGTTGGGTTGGGGGCAGGGTACTTTTGCTTCAGAAGTGAAAAAAGAAGGTGATAGCCTTCATGTTACCCGCGAAGTCGATGGTGGTCTGCAAACTGTTGCATTAAACCTCCCGGCGGTTGTTACAACTGACTTGCGGTTAAATGAACCGCGCTATGCTTCCTTACCCAACATAATGAAAGCCAAGAAAAAACCGCTCGATATAAAAGAGCCTGGTGATTACGATGCTGACATTACCCCGCGACTTTCGGTAGTCAAAGTTGCTGAACCGCCCAAGCGTGAAGCTGGCGTTAAGGTTGAGAGCGTTACTGAATTGTTGGAAAAATTGAAAAATGAAGCGGGAGTCCTTTAAGTCATGACTGCTCTTGTACTTGCTGACCATAATAACAAAGCCTTATCTGATGCCGTTGCGAAGACAGTAACTGCTGCCGCTGCTTTGGGCGGCGATGTAGATATTCTTGTTGCCGGCGCAAATGCTGGTGATGTCGCTGCCAGCGCTGCTAAAATTGATGGTGTGCGTAAGGTTTTACATGCCGACGACGCAGTTTATGAAAGGTTATTGGCTGAACCCGTTACGGCACTGGTGACTAATCTTGCTGGGGATTATGATGCGATCCTGGCGCCAGCAACGGCCAATGGCAAAAATGTCATGCCGCGTGTTGCAGCGTTGCTCGATGTTATGCAAATTTCTGACGTTATTGGCGTTGAGGGGGCGGATACCTTTGTTCGACCTATCTATGCGGGGAATGCTATTCAGACTGTTAAGACGTCAGACTCAAAGAAGGTAATCACAGTTCGCGCAACAGCTTTCAAGGCTGCCGGTGAAGGTGGCTCTGCCAGTGTTGAAACCATTGATGCAGGTGAAAAGCCTGGTGTTTCTTCGTTTGTTGGGGAAGAGCTGACAAAATCTGACCGTCCGGAGCTAACAGCGGCTAAAATCATCATTTCTGGTGGCCGAGCGTTGGCATCCAACGAGAACTTTGAGCAACTGATCTACCCAATAGCTGATAAACTGGGGGCTGCCGTTGGTGCCTCGCGGGCGGCTGTAGATGCGGGATATATGCCCAATGATACGCAAGTGGGTCAAACCGGCAAGGTTGTTGCGCCAGAGCTTTATATTGCTGTTGGTATTTCCGGTGCGATCCAGCATCTGGCGGGCATGAAAGACTCCAAGGTTATTGTCGCCATTAATAAAGACGAAGATGCGCCTATCTTCCAGGTTGCTGATTACGGATTGGTGGCGGATTTGTTTAAGGCACTTCCAGAGCTTGAAGCTGCGCTTTAAATGATCTGCATATATAATTAGGAGAGGCGGGCTGCAATGCTCGCCTTTTTTATTGGCTACAGTTTATGGAGTGTAATTTCAGGAATAATTTTGCAGGTTTGCCTGCATGAACAATTGCTGCACTGCGGCAATGAGGCTATGCTCGTATGACAGATTTATTCTCCCCGTATAGACAAACGGGATAATTAGCAAAAATAGGCAAAGATCATGGCAGAACTATCGAACATTGGTGTTATTGGAGCTGGGCAAATGGGCAACGGCATTGCCCATGTTTTAGCGGCAGCCGGTTATTCGGTAATCCTGAATGATATAAACGAAGCTCAGCTTGATAAAGCTCGAAATATTGTTGAGAAGAATCTTGGCCGTCAGGTTGCAAAAGGTAATCTTGAACCCAGCGATATGGAAGCCACGCTTGCACGGATCACAACTACAGCAGATATGGCTGGCCTTGCAGATTGCGATATGGTGATAGAAGCAGCGACGGAAAATCAAGATATTAAGAACAAGATTTTTGCAGAGTTGTCCAAAGTCATGAAGAAAAATGCTATTATGGCAACGAACACATCTTCAATCTCAATTACTGGCTTGGCGGCAAATACGGACCGTCCTGAGCAGTTTATCGGTCTTCATTTTATGAATCCGGTGCCTGTGATGCAGTTGGTAGAGGTTATTCGAGGAATTGCCACCAGCCGTGAAACATTTGAAGCAGCGAGCGCTCTGGTTGAAAAACTTGGCAAGACAATGGCGGTTTCGGAAGATTTTCCTGCTTTTATCGTTAATCGCATCTTAATGCCAATGATTAATGAGGCGATATATACGCTTTACGAAGGCGTCGGAACCGTGGAAGCCATCGATAAGGGTATGAAGCTGGGCACTAATCATCCCATGGGACCGCTCGAATTAGCTGATTTTATTGGTCTTGATACCTGCCTCGCCATCATGCAGGTACTTTATGAGGGATTAGCGGATTCAAAATACCGTCCGTGCCCGTTGCTTGTTAAGTATGTTGAAGCTGGGTGGCTCGGGCGCAAAACGGGCAGGGGGTTTTATGATTATTCTGGCGATGTGCCTTCACCAACGCGGTAATTGGTGTCAGGCCAACCCATTGATCCAATAGTTCGAATTTGCTTTATTGTCGGTGTGGGTGCATCATGTATTTTGTTATATAAGTATATTGTATACACGCATTCTAAAAACCAGATAAGCAAGGAGAAACTACATGGCTGTAGCACGCGTAACTGAAATCATTTCAGGGTCCCCAAAGAGTTTTCATGATGCCATTGAAAATGGCATTTCACGCGCTAACAAAACATTAAAAAATGTTGAAGGCGCTTGGGTGAAAGATCAATCTTTAATACTCGATAATGGCAAAATTAAAGAATTTCGTGTTGTGATGAAAGTGACGTTTATCCTTAAAGATTAATTGTCTTTATACATCATTAAAAAAGGCCGC
>CAZGVP010000204.1:0-5660 GCA_964529135.1 uncultured Caulobacterales bacterium
CAACGCAAGGCGCATTACCTTTGAATATGTAATGCTCAATGGCATCAATGACAGCTTATCCGAAGCGCGTGAACTTGTTAAATTGCTAAAAGGTATTCCCGCAAAGATAAATCTTATTCCTTTCAACCCCTGGCCAGGCGCACCATATAAATGCTCATCGTGGGAACGAATCGAATGCTTTGCCGATATCGTTAATCGCGCCGGATACGCATCACCAATACGCACACCGCGCGGAAGAGATATTGCTGCAGCCTGCGGGCAATTAAAAAGCGAAAGTATAAAAGAACGCGCAAGCATCAGGTTAAACAACAGCCTGAATAATTGATGCATTTCGCCCCCAATAGGCTTGGAAAATTCATAACCTCATGGTCGTTTTGGCAAACCTTCTCTTTGCATACTTTCCCAATGCTTTGCGATCCCAACAGGAACATCAGCCTTTGGTAACTTAGAGTTGCCAAGAATTATGTCAGCTGCTTTCTCTGCAACCATAATTGTTGGCGCGTTTATATTACCGTTGGGTACGGTTGGAAATATAGATGCATCAACAACGCGCAATGCCTCTAATCCAATCACACGGCATTGATTATCAACGACCGCGCCAGCATCATCTAACTCACCCATCTTACACGTACCACAAGGATGATATGCGCTTTCCACATTATCCCGAACCCATTGATCAACCTCATCATCAGATATAACTTCAAGCCCTGGCTGTATCTCTTCACCACGATACTCATCCATAGCGGGTTGGGCCATGATCTCTCGCGTCAAATCAATACACCGCCGCCACGCCTCTATATCTTCTTGGTGGTGAAGATAATTAAACAAAATACTCGGATCGCTGCCTGGATCGGCAGATGTAATTGCGACCCGCCCACGACTTTTTGGTTTATTGGGGCCAACATGAACCTGAAATCCATGCCCTTTTATCGATGCCGTCCCATCATAACGCATCGCTGCTGGCAAAAAATGATATTGAATATCTGGCGATTTTATACCGGCTTTTGAGCGAATAAAGGCACACGATTCAAAATGATTCGTCGCCCCAAGGCCCGTCTTGAATAAGAACCAGCGCGCACCAATCAAAAATTTTGAAACGATTCCCAGCTTATTGTTCAAACTTACAGGTTGCAGACAATGAAACTGAAAATAGACCTCTAAATGATCTTGCAAATTCCCCCCGACACCGGATAAACTATGACGCACACTGACACCTGCATTATCCAACACCGATTGCGGACCGACCCCTGAACGCTGAAGTATCATGGGCGAGGCTATCGAGCCTGCTGAAAGAATAGTCTCTTTACGCGAGCGCACTTCCAGGTTTTTGCCTTTATAGAGAACATCAACGCCGACCACGCGCCTCCCCTCAAAAAGAACTTTGTTCACTAAAGCACCCGTCTTAACAGTTAGGTTGGGGCGTTTGAGTGCTGGACGCAAATAACTTCGCGAGGTGGATTCACGAATTCCCCCTCGCACAGTCATGTGCATTGGCCCAAATCCCTCCTGGCTATATCCATTATAATCATCAGTACCTGGATAACCTGCCTCTACACCCGCATCAATAAAAGCTTGGTAGAGTGGGTTACCGTTCATGTTATTGCCGCCAGATACACCCAGAGGACCATTACCGCCACGATAGTCGTCTTCACCCCCCTGCCACCTCTCTGCTCGTTTAAAATATGGAAGACAGTCAGCATAACCCCAACCCCTTGCACCCGCTGCTTCCCATTCATCAAAATCACAAGCATGGCCACGCACATACACCATACCATTGATAGAGGATGTACCGCCCAACCCCTTGCCACGTGGGCAAGTAATTTGCCTTTTATTAACTCCAGGTTCTGGTTCAGAATTGTAACCCCAGTTATAAATCCTCGACGCCATTGGATATGATAAGGCGGTGGGCATTTCTATGAGGATATTTTTGTCTGTACCACCTGCCTCAAGCAGAAGGACATTATGTTCACCACCAAAAGATAAACGATTTGCCAACACACAGCCTGCCGACCCCGCACCGACGATAATATAATCGTATGTATTTTCCATTAGGCAGAATTCTCTTCAGTAAAAATGGTATGCAAAGTAGCTCGTTGATTAAAAGTAACAACGTATAAGCAACCATATAGGCCTATCACAACAAGGCCAATCCACTCGATCTTTAATGGCGTGAACTGATATAGCAATATCAATCCGAAGAGCAGACTCCAATGTATGGCAATATAAGCGGGTGCACCCAGGCGTGGAACGGTCAATTCCAAATTCTCGGAATATAACCTCGTCAAGGAATCGAGTGAGTTAATGACAAAAATAACACCCACAAGAACCATAAACATTCTCAAGACACCGATAAGCTCAATAGAGTGACTATGATAGTAATAGAGAACTGAAAACCAAAGGGCGATAGGAATTGAGGGAATGATCAATAATGCAATCATTAAATGCCGTGCCTGAAGCCCACCCACAAAACGCGCAACAAATTGACCTATCATAACGCTCCACGCAAACCACCAGAATAAATAGAATGCATGATAATCGGTCACAGGGCTGATAAATTTATGGATATTTGAGAAATACCCTCCAATATGCACAGCGCTACCGACTAAGCCCTGGATACCCATTCCACTACGCCACCAGAGCAAACCAATTAAGCCAAAAAATAGCCCAGTAGAACCTAATCCCAACCATTTGACATATCGAATGTCCGTACTCGACAAAACAGAAATCAAAACAACAAATGCAACCAACCCGTAACGAATTGGTTCTGTAATACCACTAATATAGGACGGCAAATAACTCAAAAAGAGAAAACCAGTGAACGCGCAAGTTGCAATAATAACGCTGCTATTAATAAGCTTTATCCAGCTAATTTCGAATAATTTTAGCTTAGGCTCAATAATACAAAAGTAAAAAGTTGTCAGAAAATAAAATGCCCATACTAAAAAACCCCAAAATCCAAATTCAATAGCAAGTGCATTTGTGAATCCATAATCGGACTCGGTTTCATAAACTGGAAATTCAGTCAATGGAAACATAACCAAACCGACATCAAGCCCTGATGTGAATAATATAGCCATGAATGCTGGCAATGGAAGCGGATCGCGGCCGCGCATACGAACCTTGCCAAAACGTGCAATGATGCACAATGATGTAAGAAGCGTGATCACAATGGCTATTGTAAGAATTTCGTTCATGCTGCTCACTCCTCAGGACAGCATACAAATTCCTATCCAGGAACAGGCATAGCGCGCTGTTGTCGATACAGTGTACACAGGTTTTGACGATTAAAGAAGCCCGCCATTCAAAACCGGGGATCTTTGACACTGGCGTACCAGGTTGGGTTGAACCTTATATTAGACGGTAATATGGCTGCAGCATACCAAGTAACCGGCATTAGTGATACTACCAAAGGTACACATACAACCCTAAGAGCAGCATTGTTACGATTAGCGCCATGACGTTAAACAATGCACGTGTTGAAAAACTAATCCCATTCACATCAACTGGTTGATCTGGTTTCGGTTCTGCAAACACTCTGGAGATGATAATTGCAGCCCCAAGACAACCCAGAAACACCAGCCACACACGAATGATAAATGGAATGTCCGGCGCTCCAAATTTCAAGGCAACGTTAAAAACAATCGATCCAAATAGTGCAGCAAAAGCACCTGCAGCGTTAGTACGCTTCCAAAAGAAACCTAACAAGAACACAGCCACGACGCCAGGAGCGATAAACCCTGAATATTCCTGAACGGTTTGAAACCCGCTCTCAAAACCACCGATAAACGGTTTTGCCAGAAGAAGAGCAATCGCTATAGCAGTAAACGCACTCAACCTCCCAATTGTCACATAGTGATTTTCAGATTGATTGCGGATTACTGATCGGTAGATATCCATCGTAAAGATTGTTGAAATAGAGTTCATCATTGACGCAAGCGATGAAACAACCGCAGCAATTAGAGCTGCAAACACAAGCCCTCGTAATCCAGCAGGGGCCATTTTCATGAGTTCACCATAAGTGCGGTCTGATTTGTCAGCAAGTGCCGCACCATCTAGCGACCCCTGAGCGGCGAGCATAACAGCAGCAATCCCCGGGATAACAACAATCAGCGGAATAAATAATTTAAGGAAAGCCGCAAATGCCAATCCCTTTTGGGCCTCGGCTAAGTTTTCCGCACCCAACGCACGTTGAATTATATATTGATTAAAGCCCCAATAAGAAAAATGAAGCACCCATAACCCACCGAGCAAGGTCCATATTCCAGGCAAGTCATCATAGGCAGGATTTTCTTTGGACAAAATCATTTCAAAATGGCCCGGCATACTTTGATACAAATGCTGAAGCCCAGCAAAAGCACCTGACGCGCCACTCAGGCGGTCTAACGCAATCCAGGTGATTGCCAATCCCCCAAAAATCAAAATGACAACTTGAATAATATCGGTCAACGCGACGGCTTTTAAACCGCCATACAAAGAATAAACCGCAGCAAAAGCGCCCAAAGCCGCCATCGACGCCATAACAGATAGACCAGTGAGGGAATTTATAGCCAGCCCCCCCAACCATAAAACAGTGGTCAAATTTACTGCCGTATAAAGAACGATCCAATAAACCGACATTAAGGATTTAACACCGCCACCATAACGCTGATCAAGGAATTGAGGCATCGTAAAAATGCCGCGTTTAAGGAAAATTGGTAAAAACCATTTTGCAACAATCAACAACACTATTGCCGCCTGCCACTCATAAGCTGCAATCGCGATACCCACCGCAAAGCCTTGACCAGATTGACCAATAATCTGCTCAGCAGAGATATTCGATGCAATCAAAGAAGCGCCAATTGCCCACCATGGCAACGCTCGTCCTGCAAGAAAATAATCTTCTGTATTTTTTGTGCCACCCGTCGGTTCACGCGATACCCATAATGCCACCAACAATAACGCAACCGCATATGCTGCAACGATGATAATATCAATTAGCTCGAGTGACATGATTTACCCTCTTGTTTTAGGGGAAGTAAAATGACCAGAAGCATAGCCCTTAATATCTTAACGGTCACTAGAATCGATTTGATATGTAAGACCATAGCCGAAAGGAAAGAGCGGATTATACTCATCATCCCCAATATTGATCGGATGCTGATTTGCTGTTGCAGGCCAGCTAAAAGGGAGGGTGCCTTTAAAATCATACACAACTTCACCATTAGCATCAGTAAACAACACATCCGCAATTCCAGCGCCTTCACTACCAGGTAACCATGCAGCCACAAATGCATCAGACGCATTCATCTCTGGCGTCACCCAGCGGGGCCTGCCAGAAAGAAAAACAGCAACAGTCGGCACACCTGCTTTTTGTAATTTTTTTAACAGGCGAATTTCTTTCTCGCCATTAAAGTCAACACCCTTTTCAGTTTCCAGGTCACCTTCAAATTCTGCGTAAGGCGTTTCACCGAATACAATAATTGCAGCATCTGGGCGATTTGAATAATCTCCTGAAGAATCTAACTCAACTTGGCCACCTGCATTTTCTACTGCTTGTTTAATACCGCTGTATATTGAAGTCGCTCCTGGGAAATCTTTATTGCTTAAATCCCGCCCCTGCCACGTGACAGACCATCCGCCTGCCTGCAAGAATAATATCGAACCCGCCGCCGCCATTTATG
>CAZGVP010000205.1:0-5642 GCA_964529135.1 uncultured Caulobacterales bacterium
GGCGAAGGTAAAGTATCAATTGAAACCATTCTAATCGGACCGTCTTCCGCAGGCTGGAAATAACGGGCATGTTCGCTAGGGTCGATCGATGGTGAAACTAATTTACCACGGGTAGAGTGTTTGCCCACTGCAGCATCAAAAACTTCATGATTAATATCAGTACTTTCGAGCATTGCCTTTAGAAACGGACGAACTGTTTCATTAGGTTCAAATGCGTATATTTGTTCTAGGCCCTTCACCTGGCGGATCATTTGTGCGCTGACCATACCAATATCAGCACCTGCGTCTACAAGCCATATCGGCTTTATTATTTTGCGGGCATCCAGCAATTTCACCATATCACTTGCAACAAAATTGTCATAACAATCAAAACTCATACGTGGCTGTGAGGATTCCGGTCGAAAAATCGGAGCGTAAAGGGTTACAGGTTTAATGCCGTCAAATTCATGAGCTACGACGGTATCTTTAAATAGAGTTTTTTGTAATATTGACAGCGCTCTCCATCCGCCTTTGATATTTTTGTTTATTGCTGAATGAACAAGTTTAAATAGCAATGGATCACCATATGTGACCTGATTGCCTGCAATGATCTTTTGACTATTCATCATGTCTTTGGGGCCCACTCGATATAGTGTGTTTACATTGTTGATATTATTAATAAATAACGGTTTTCGCGTTGCCATGTAAGTCGTTGAAAATCATATGATTGTCACATTTGATTGATAATACAAAATCTTATAATGGCGTTACATAGTGTTAGCGTTGATGTAGAGTGTTTTGCGTATAGGGTTCTCCGCGGCGTGCTCAGAAAATGGTGTTATTTATGAAAAAAGCTAAAGCAAGATTTATTCCGATTCTTTTGACGGTCCTGTCTGCGCTTGCCGTATCAAAATGGGTATACGCACAAGAAGCTGAGAATGTAGCTGCTGATAATAAGCCAACAGAAGAATTGCTAACAATTGAACCAGAGGATGAGTTTCAACAATTTTCCCAACACCAACCCATCAGTCAAATTGAAGTGAAATACTCTGATATGATTGGGTTCATGAACTCTTATTCAGCGATTGATAAGGGACGGGTTAAACTGAGTTATGCAACAATACGCGGTAGCGGTTCTAGCTCATTATTGCGAAACCTCCAATATTTACGTGATATTCCGGTGTCTCAGCTCTCCAGTGAAGATCAGCTAGCCTACTGGTTAAATATCCGAAACTTGATGGTGATTTTTGCAGTGACGGTAGATGGCGCTACTAACCTGGAAGAGGAGCGGGGTACCTATGACAATCCAGGGGAGATGTGGACTGTAAAACGTATCGTTATTGGCGGAGTGAACATGTCAATTGATGATATTGAACGCAAAATCATCCTTGCTAACTGGAATGACCCAAATATCCTCTATGGCCTCTATCAGGGCGTTCGAGGTGGTCCATCACTATATAAACCTGGGTTTCGTGGGGATACGGTTCGAGATGTGCTGCCTAAATTGGGGCGACGCTATTTGAATAGTAAGAAAGTGGTTTCAGTAAAGGGGGCAAAAATTGAACTTCCAGCGGTTTATGGGTGGTATGGCGACCAATTATTTGAAGGTGATGAAGCTGCGCTGATAAAACATGTGCGCCGGCTATCAAAACAGAAACTGTTGTCAAAAATTCAGAAGGTTGACACTGTTTCATTAGCAGACTCAGATTACCGTATTGATACGACAGGGACTATCCGTAAAACCAAGAGGCGTGAAGTAATCTCAGCACCAACCCCGGGTAGGGGTAGTACAGGGCGAGGGGGTAGGGGCGCGCCCCGCAGGTCAGGTTCTTAGTTTCAATTACCTAATTTTAGTGAGTTAAGCCTGTTTTATTTATAAGAATGATTTTCTGGCAGTCGTTAAATAGGGTTAATGAACGCTCATGCTGATATTTAGATAAGCAATATATAACAACAAAATCAATGTTCTAAATGACGAATTTAGTATCATTCATTAAGATGATATGATGATTTGCCCGATTAACAAGGATGGTATGATCCCAATTTTGGAGCATCCGGGCTAATGCATCTGATAGAGCATGATGTGTCCGTCAAATATTCAAACATTCTGAATTGTAATCAATAAGCTGGGTAATTGTCCCTATTATGCAAGACAGATAGGGCAATTGTGAAGACTGAAGTTTTATGAGATGTTGATTTTGCCAAGGCACGGGGGAATAAGGGGGTGTGCCTAGCGAAATGCATATATGATTAACGACATGGTCACTTTAAGCGATCAGGATAGCTTGTTATTGACGGGGGGCACCTGGCAACAATAAGCGAACAGGTGAAACAAGACATGGCAAAACAAGCATCACAAATTGCCGAGAGCAAGGATATTACGGAAGCGAAGCTGGCAGCGCGCAAGCCATTGGTACGTGCGGCTTTTCTCAGCTTTTTCGTTAATTTGTTAATGCTGACTGGCCCGATCTATATGCTACAAATATATGATCGGGTTATATCTAGCCGCAGTTTTGAGACACTCGTCGTTATAACGATCATTACGCTCGTTCTTTTCGCGGCGATGGGTATGCTGGATTTCGCACGTGGAGCTCTATTGGCTAGAGGCGGCGAGATTTTTGAGGATAAACTCAAGAAGAAAACTTATAATTTCACGATGGATGCAGCTAAAGCGGGTCTGACAATTGGTGATCAACCATTGAAGGATTTGAAGCAAGTTCGCCAATTTGTGGCCAGTCCAGCATTAACAGCTGTTTTTGATGCTCCATGGACGCCAATCTTTTTGCTGATTATTTTCCTGATGCACTGGGCTTTGTTCATGGTTGCGATGGGCGGGTTGTTCATCTTACTGGGACTGGCTTTCATTAACGAGCGCATGTCGAGAGAGGCCAATCAAAAAGCAATCGGGCAATCAATGGAAGCAGACAAATTAGTCGGTTCCACATTGCGCAATGTTGCCGCTACAGATGCGATGGGGATGAGGGGACCATTACAGGATAAATGGCGCTCTCATGCCCAAGTCGGATCTGATTATAGCCTGCTGGCAACCGATACAATTGGCGGTTTAACTGCATCGACAAAAGCAACTCGTCTGTTTTTACAATCTGCGATCCTTGGCACGGGCGCACTTTTAGCCATTCAGGGTTTGGTAACGCCAGGTGTCATGATCGCTGCGTCGATTATCACTGGCCGGGCACTTGCCCCAATTGAGATTGTCACGGGGCAGTGGCGAAATTTTGCCCTTACTGGCACAGCCTATAAGCGGTTGAAGACGTATCTGGCGGCAGCGCGACCAGAGAAAGAGCGTACAGAGTTACCGCCCCCAACCGGTGTGCTCGATGTGAACAAGGCCTATTGCCAGCCTGGAACATCTAAAAAACCAATATTGAAGAGCATTGATTTTCATCTCGATAAAGGTGAGGCGCTAGGGGTCATTGGACCAAGTGCTGCTGGTAAGTCTACGTTGGCGCGAGCATTGGTAGGGGTCGAAAACTTGGCTTCCGGTGAAATATGCATGGATGGTGCACGCATCTCCCAATGGGACCGGGATCTATTGGGTCCTTATATTGGCTATCTGCCACAAGAAGTTGAGTTGTTTTCGGGTACGGCGGCACAAAACATATCGCGTTTTAGTCCGGAGCCTGATGCGCAAAAAATCATTGCGGCAGCTGAACTTGCCGGAGCACACCAGATGGTTCTCGGATTTGAGGAAGGTTATGACACTGAAATTGGCGAACGTGGTAGTCATCTTTCTGCTGGTCAACGCCAAAGATTGGGTCTTGCCCGAGCGCTATACGGCGACCCCGTACTTGTAGTGCTCGATGAACCCAATTCCAATCTAGATGCAGATGGGGATGCGGCGCTTGCAAATGCTGTTCAAGGGTTGAAAGCAAAAGGCATCACAACAATCATTATCGCGCATCGCCCAAGTGCCATCGCGTTTGTTGACAAACTTTTATTGTTGGCAGATGGCGAGGTAAAGGCGTTCGGCCCACGCGATGAAGTTCTTCAGAAAATTGCTCCAGGGCGCGTTGCTTCTTTTGAGGAAGCCTCTAAGTCCAAGGAAGAAAAAAAGTTGAGTGATAATGCAGAACGAAGAGCATAAAAAACCGGCAAGCGCAAATTACTTTATGAAGTTTGGCGCGATCGTTATTCTGACAGTTTTTGGTGGATTGATCTTTTGGTCACTCGTTGCTCCTATTGAAGGAGCGGTTACAGCTCCCGGACAAGTGGTAGTGGAAGGGAACAGGAAAGCCGTTCAACACCTTGAAGGCGGTAGCGTATCAGATATTCTGGTGCGTGAAGGGGCAAAAGTGGAAAAAGGCGATATTATCGTCCGCCTTGATGATACTGTTCCGAAAGCCAACCTTTCGCTGGTTGATGGTCAGTTAGCGGAATTATATGCGAGGCGAGCACGTCTTGTGGCTGAGCGCGATAATAAAACAATGATTGCTGCGCGCGGTCTCGAACCAGTATTAGGCATGCCAACATTTCAAGAAAAATACCAAGGCCAGCAAAACCTGTTTGACGCTCGAGCACAAACTGCAGAAACGCAAATTTCTCTTCTCAATGAAAATATTACTCAGTCAAAAGAGCGCATTTCTGGCTTGCGAGTACAAATTAGCTCGCACAATAATCAGATTAAAATTATTAACAAAGAGTTAGAAGGGGTTCGTGATCTGTTCAATCAGGGGTTTGCTCCACGTACACGGTTGAATGAATTGGAACGTGCGAGTGAATCTTTAAATGGCGAGCGTGGCTCCCTTAGAGCGAGCGTTGCAGAATCTGAAAGTGTAATATCTGAAGCCCGTCTTGAGATTGAACGTTTGACCGAAACAAGACGCGAAGAGGCAATTACAGAACTGCGCGAAGTTGAAGGCTCTATTGCAGAACTAGAAGAACGACGTATCGCGGCGGCTGATGGGTTGGAACGAACCCGTATAAGGGCGCCAAATGGTGGCCGAGTTCTAAACTTGAGCGTGCATACAGTGGGCGGTGTAATTGGCCCAGGTGCACCTTTGATGGAGATTGTACCGGAAGGCACAGATCTTTTGGTTTCTGCTCGTATATCCCCTCAAGATGTTGACAAATTGCAAGCTGGTCAATCCACGCTGGTACGTTTTTCAGGATTTGGGTCGCGCCGTACACCGGAAACAGATGGCACCGTCCGGACAATTTCCGCTGATGCTATTATTGATGAGGTTACGGGTGCTCCATATTACCTGGTGATGATTGATCTTCCGGTTGGTGAAGAATTATCACGTATTTTACGCGGTAAAATTTTGGTGCCAGGAATGCCGGTTGAAACTTTCATACGCACCGGGAAACAACCTGCTATCAGCTACCTACTCAAACCACTAATGGATTCTTTCGCACGATCCATGCGAGAAGAGTAGGTCGATTTAAAACATGCAGGTTCTCTTTCTCCACGATAATTTTCCGGCTCAGTTCGGTTATCTCGGCGAATATATGGCGAATAAGGGGTGGGATGTCTGGTTTGGCACTCAACGTGAAGGCGCCAGCCATGAGAAGTTTAAAATTTTCAACTATAAACCCCACCGTCAGGTGACGAAAGAAATTCATCCATATGCGGTTAATTTCGAACGTGGCGTCCTCACTGGGCAAGCTGTTGCTCGCACAGCTATTGCCTTGAAGAAGAAGGG
>CAZGVP010000206.1:0-5630 GCA_964529135.1 uncultured Caulobacterales bacterium
CTTCATTATCAATCACAGTGATAGAAAAGCTGTCGCTGCCCACCTCGCCCACTGCGAGACCTTCAAATTGACCATTGGGATCATACTCAAACGCGCCTGTGATATCTGCCGTCACTAGTGCGCCGGAGGCGAGTGTAATCGCCATACCCGGCATAATTGCCTGCCCGTCAATTTGGGTAAACGTAACCATTGTTCCGGCATTGGGATCGGTTGCGAGAACAACGCCCATCACACTGGTGTCTTCATCAGTTGTTACCGACTGACCCGCAGTGATGGTTGGGTCATCGTTCACACCATTGATGGTGACCGTCAGGCTTGCCGTATCAGTGCCACCATTACCGTCGGAAACTGTGTACTCAATGACATCAGTCGCAGTGTCCCCCGCAGCTAGTCTAATAAAAGCTGTACCCGGATCATAATTGAACGAGCCATCGGCATTGATTATAACAGATCCACCTTGAGCGGTGGTAAATGCGGTGCCAACATTCGCGGCACTCCCGGCCACAGCAGTGATCATCAATTCATCGCCTTCAATATCGCTATCAACTTGTAAATTGAAATTGCCGCCAACAAACCCGGCGATCAGCCCTGTTGCTGGGTCATTCGACCCAACTGGAATATTTTCAGAGGTGGAAACCGCATCATCACCTGCAACCGGCGCATCGTTGAGGCCATTGATAGTCACAGTGAGTGTCGCACTATCGGTCCCGCCATTGCCGTCAGAGACGGTGTAGGTAATCGTGTCCGTCGCTGTTTCGCCGTTGGTAAGAAAGTCGAATGCGCCGTTGTTGAAATAATCGATTGAACCGTCGGCCTCGATTGTCGCCAGTGCGCCGCCGCCCGTCGTGAATTGTGTCCCCACATTCGCAGCACTGCCATCCACGGAGATAATCGTCAACGGATCGCCGTCGGGATCCGTATCGGCAACAAAGTTGAAAGACCCAGCATTAATGCCGCCGATAAGCCCATTCGGGACATTGATGAAGAAGTTTGCATTCTCGCTGATCGTAGCCACGTCATCATTGGCGGTGGGTGCGTCATTGATACCGACAATCGTCACATCAATATCGGCTGTATCAGTACCGCCATTACCGTCAGAGATCGTGTAGGTGATGGTTTCCATCAGGGTTTCACCGGCACCAAGGGCGATGAAATCTGACAGCAGCGCAAAAACACTTATAAAACCGTCTGAATTAATATTCAGCCTGAGCCCAGCCGGCGTGGTAAAGGTAGTGCCCACATTTGCTGACAGTCCGTTTACGGATATAATCTGAAGATTATCCCCATCAGGATCGGTGTCTTCCGCAAAATTAAATGTTGTTACCCCGTCATTAAAGACAGTCGGGAACGGAGTCCCTGTAAGCAATCCAAAAGAGCCGTCGCTAAGGCCACTGGAAAAGCCAAATCCATTAACCTGAACCGTGATGGCATCATCGTTGGCAATTGGCCTGAAGTTGGATTCGTCAAATGTGAGGATGAATTCGGCTGTGGCAGTACTTTGATCAGCTGGCAAACTAGAAAACCTAGCATCTCCATCCATTGCCGTAACTGTAATGGTCCGCTCTCCCCCTTGCGTTGCATTAAAGCCAATTCCCTCCTGCAGGAAAAAATCTACAAAATCGATTGTAGCCGAACCGGGTCCCCCGCCCGAATTAGTGATTGGCAAATTAGTTCCAGGTACGATTCTTACAAATGAAATTGTGTTTGTGCCGATACCCGTGACTGCTAAATTGGTTAAGCCCAAACCGAAGGGGCCGAGGGGCTCTCCGTCGAAATTTATTACACCGGTGGTAGATCCCGTAGATTCAAAAGTGGCGGTGATGTTATTATTAAAAGTGATTTCGGTAAGTCTCAGATTGAACTGATCCGTCACATTGCTTGAGGTGACGGAAAAACCAAAAAGTGATCTATCAAAACTGTCTGCACCCGGCCCTGGTCTGACGTTAACAGTATCTATGAATCGTTGCGGCTCAACGTCATTGATCAACGTCGGAATTCCATTCAAGTCAATAATTGGTACAACCATAGTCTTTTTTCCTCAAAGTTCCTTGTTCGGCGCTCCATGTTGAAAACGCACACTATTTTGATGCAGCATCCTGATCTGGTGTAGTTCGATTGAAAATTTCGGGAAAATGCTGCCCCGTCATTGGCTGCCCCACCTCTACGGGTGCACACTTGGCTAGACCAGATGGCAAAAGCCCATGACATCGGTGCACATCGACACCCCCCCAAACTCTCTCAACACCCCTCAACAGGGCCCCACTCAGATCAGATGATCTATTCCGGAACAAAGCTATCAACAATATTGGGTTTGCGCATCATCCATCTGGATTAAAGATCCAATTTTATGCTGATTTTTGAGTGATTTATTTTGAAAACTCGCCTGCCCCGTGCGCTTCAATATCCTCTTTCGCCCATTTGAGGAATTGTCCGTTCTGCTGATGCAGCACCATATAACCGCTATTGGGGAGAATGTTCAGATCGATATGGTCATGCTCGGCCGCCCAGCGCTTTGAGGCAACCCATTGGACATTGCGGTCATGCTCACCAATGACCAAGCGAATTGGTACGGGGGCATCGGTCAGCAAGTCTGACCAATCCTCCCTGTAAGCAATATCGCCATAGGTGCCTTTATACCCGTTCTGGCGATGGACGGTGAGGCCCTGCACCAGCGTTGGCAGGATTTCAGGCCGCGAGGCCCACTCCACATCTTTGGGGGAGGCGCGCAGCACTGAAATGGCAAATGCCTCCGGGCCCTTGGCGGTGACGAATGCAAAACCGGCCTTGACCAGAAACTTCAGCGCCTGCGGAAAATGCAGGCGAGTATGCGGGATCAGCCGGTTATAACCATTGGTGCCTTCAAGGTCAGCATCACTCAAAACTGGCAAGATTGGATTTGCGACAGTGACGGAACATATACGATCCGGCGCGATCCCTGCCAATGCCAGGCCATGAACAAAGCCCGACCGCATGGCGATGACGGGCGCGCGTTGGATTCCAAGATGATCAAGCAGTTCCAGAACATCCGGGGCGAAGGTACGCGGATTAATCGCCGATTTTTCATACATGGTGGTGCGACCAAAAGCGGGGCGCAACGGAGCTATGATCTGTAACCCCGCTCGCGTTGCTTCTTCAACGGCTTCACGAAACCAGGTATCGCCAAAGGCCTGATCATGGCAATACAAAACCGGATGACCGCCCGTCGCACCGAAGATTGAATAATCAATCTGGCGACCATTTTGCAACTGCAACACTTTACGCTGATCATCGCGTGGATAGCCACTTATATCAAAGCTTTCCTGAATACGCCGCGCGACGGCAAGCCCCTCCTCCGTACTATGCATAAGCGCCAGTCCGAGGATCAAGCGAACGCAGTCCATCTGCGAATTCGTATCGGTTTTGGCATAAATAGAACGCAATTGCGTGCGTACCGTCGCAACAGAGTTTTTGCGCAGTTTTGCAATATCCTCGACCCGCTCTCCACCAACGAGCAATCGCAAAACTTCGATCTCAGCACGCGATACGCCAAAAAGGTCATTGAGAATCGGTCCCAAATGCGCTGGCCAGTTGATATCACTGGTCTTTATGACTGCCAGTATCTGTCCGCTCGCAGCATCTAAAAAAGGTTCAAGCGTGATCAGCAGTGTTCGATCTGTATATTTGTTTTGCAGGCGAGTGACATTATTAGGCAGATTGCGGCCATGGTCACCTGATATAGTTGTTGCAATCATATCCTTTAGCTTTTGAAGTTGTGTATCTTCCAGCGGTAGTTTTTCAAGAGTTGATCGCGGCGCCAGATCGTAGATAACACGGGCATTATCATTGGCATCAACAACATTTCCCTCACCATCGACAGCCATCATAGCCTGTAGGGGAACCGACAGATAACGTTGTAGGGCCTCGTCCGCTTCGCTTTCCCAGGGCGTGACGATATCAACGAGGTTCGAGGCTCTATCAAGGTGTGACTGAACCTCCTCGGACGGGGTGCGTTTGTTCATTCCGTGCAAAACAACGAGTTTTGCTTCAAGAGATCGCATAAAATCATCATACTGATCAGGAGAAGAAACGACTTCATAGAGTTGTTCAACTACAAAATCTTCAATATCGTCAGCCATCTATCTCCCCCAAGAATAAAAACTATTACCACTTAATAATGGGTAATTTTATACTTTGCACATCTCAATGCACATTTGGACAGGATGCGATAATTGCACCCCCAACCCAAATCGACCTCTAAAACACAGTCATGATTTCATCAAGCGGTTTTTTGATCATCGCATGGGCCGGAATCATCGCGTTTGAGGCAGGCTTACCCACAACTAACAATAGAAAAGGTTTTTCCGTCTTCGGACGGCCGAGTTTATCATTGAGGAAACTCATCGGGTTTGGTGTGTGAGTTAACGTCGCCAAACCAGCATGATGTAGTGCCGCGATCAAAAAGCCGGTAGCAATACCAACACTTTCATTAACATAATAATTTTTGTGATCCATTCCGGTTTCAACGCCGCCGCGTTTTTGCGCGAATATTGCAATAAGATAGGGCGCGATTTCAAGAAACGGCTTGTTTGCATCAGTACCAATTGGTGCCAACGCATCCAACCATTCTTCACTGGCTTTGCCACCATAAAATGCTCGTTCCTCTTCTTCTGCAGCCAGTCGAATTTCTCTTTTCATTTCCGAACTTTGAACCACGGCAAAATGCCAAGGTTGGTGATTAGCACCAGAGGGAGCCCTTCCCGCTACTGCAATACAATTTTTTATCACGTCAAGGGGAACCGAGCCTGAAGCAAAGTCACGAACTGTATGACGGCGCGCCAGATCGTCAAAAAATGCTTTTGCACGATTTTTCATTTCCTGATCGCTACGGTCTGTAAAATCACCAAGTTCTTTAAGGGATGTAAATTGAGGTTCAGAAGTTTCTTTTAATGCCATAATGAATTCATTTACTCCGCAAACGGCCTAGGGCCAATATGAGGTTTGTATGTTCGCAGCGGTGCATCAGACCACTCTCCCTCATGGGTTTGATATTTAACTGTAATAATATGCGTTTCACCCTGGACAGTCAGGGTTGAAGATACTGCTTGTATTGAAGGGTGGCCATTGACTTGTTCTGTTGCAGAGTAGCCATATTCAGTAGGCTCAATCTTGCCCGTGGTATGAAAACCGCCCGTGGTAAAATAATGGTAGATATATTCCTTCGCACCCTCATCATAAAAAATGATCGTGCGTCCACCATATGAGCTGTTTTGTATTTTATGTGTACCTTGATATCCGCGACCGTCAAGGATCATCTCCCCATAATTTATATCAACAATAGTCTCACCATCATCATCAACCCACTCTCCACGCATCGTTTGCCCGGCTAATTTTGCAAATACCTGCATCGGTTCATACACGGCACGGTCAGCTGAAGGTTCTTCAATGGTAGATGGAGAGCTTGAGGGTTCAGTAGGACTTTCCCCCTCCGCGCAAGCCAAAGGCCCTATAGTTAAAGTCAAAACTGACAAGATTATCTTGATAGCAACCCGGGTCATAGCAGATCTCCTCTTATTACCCTCAAGATAGCCCCAATCGTATCAAGGAACAATTCCCATTAAGGTTTTACCTTCCCGAGCTTAATCATCAATTTT
>CAZGVP010000207.1:0-5595 GCA_964529135.1 uncultured Caulobacterales bacterium
AATTGACTCTGGCATCGCACTCTATCGATAGCTCATCCCCTCCGCCCAACTTGGGTTCCGTGCACGGGCAAGGAATTTTCTTTTATGTAGCGAGAGAGGGGGCCGTATCCATACGAAAGATCGTTGATAATAATACTCTGAATCTATGACATTCAATAGTAGCGTACCAGCTTGATGGTCATGTTCTTTGCCTTGTTATTCAGGTGACGGAACAGCGCTCAAGAAACTCAATAAAAAAACAGGCCGAAGCCTGCTTTTCTGGATTTTGTATATTTATAATTCCTTATACTCCCTATGAGGAGTAATACTCCACCACCAGGTTTGGTTCCATGGTGCAGGCGTAAGGGACTTCAGCAAATTCCGGGATGCGGATAATTGATGCTGTCATTTTCTTGGGATCAACGTCTACATATTCGGGGATGTCGCGTTCCGGGCTTTGCAGCGCTTCGAGTACAAGCGCCATATTTTTGGATTTTTCGCGAATTTCCACAACGTCACCTGGTTTCAGGCGGTATGATGGGATGTTGGTACGCACGCCATTGACCATGACATGGCCATGATTGACAAACTGGCGTGCCGCAAAAACGGTGGGTACGAATTTCGCGCGATAAACCAGCGCGTCGAGACGGCTTTCGAGAAGACCGATGAGGTTTTCAGCATTATTGCCTTTGCGACGGTCGGCTTCTTCATAAATCTTGGAGAATTGTTTTTCTGAAATGTTGCCGTAATAGCCTTTCAGTTTTTGCTTCGCCATTAACTGCAGTCCGAAATCAGACGGCTTGCCCTTGCGGCGCTGGCCATGCATGCCGGGGCCGTAATCACGTTTGTTAATGGGAGATTTGGGGCGACCCCAGACATTTTCGCCTACACGGCGGTCGAGCTTATACTTAGCACCATGGCGCTTCGTCATGATATCCTCAATTTCCAGCGTGGGCCGGTATCAGGGCCTATCCCTGATACGATCAAAACGGCGGCACCACACCACCCGTATTCAGGCGGGGAGGTACGAGGTGGAACGAGATTTGTCAAGCGTGGAGGAGGACGGAAGGCATCTATAATATTTCTATCTGCTATGGATTTGTTTGCGTGTGTTAGTGTCGCTCGCCTTCTGACAGCTATTGGGTACAAATAGCTGGTTTATGATCGTCTTGAGGCACTTGAAAATACTGTGATAAGTGTCACCTGAATCCTGGATCATTTGTTATAAAAGAAATGTACACTTGAATATCTCGCGCTCTCCCTCTCTTATCATCGCGATTGATGGCCCGGCTGCTGCTGGCAAAGGTACGCTCGCGCGGCGGGTGGCGATGGAATATGACCTCGCTTTTCTTGATACCGGCATGCTCTATCGCGGTGTGGCGTGGTTGATGCTGGATCAGGGGTTGGACCCCGCCGATACTATAAAAGCAGGTGAAATTGCCAAAGCGTTCAGTCTTGAAGCTATAGAGGGGGCCAATATTCGCACCCGCGTGGTGGGCTCGGCGGCAAGTGTGGTCGCCGCAAACAACACAGTACGGGCAGCGTTGCTAGAATTTCAGCGCCAATTTGCTCATACCCCGCCAATGGCAGCGGATGGTAACAAATATCAAGGCTCTGTTCTTGATGGGCGCGATATCGGTACTGTGGTTTGTCCTGACGCTTCTGTGAAGTTTTTTGTGACGGCGAGCCCGCAGGCGCGTGCGCGCCGTCGCTGGCTGGAATTGGTGCAGCAAAACCCTACCCTCAAGCAAGCAGATGTGCTGGAAGATCTGAAAGCTCGCGACGCGCGAGATGCTTCCCGTGAGGCTGCACCGTTGGCGCAAGCTGAGGGCGCGCACTTGATTGATACTACTCATTTGTCTATAGACGCGGCGTTCGCAGCGGTTCGGTCCCTGATCGACCCATGGATTGCGACTGAAAATACCTGATTTTATTGAGTTTTTTCAGTGAAGGGTTTTGCCCGCGTGCTCCATGGTTTTTGTGTGTCGTCGAAAAGTCCGACAGGGCCGCTTTTTTTGAAACTTTTAACGGGTGTCCTTTTGTCCGTTCAACGCGCGTGCCCATGGTGGGCGCGCTCATATGAATGGAAAGACCGCCGGAAAAACCGGTCGGCATGAACAAACAATTATCCCGCTTTTTGAAAGAAACCAACCAATCGTGTCTCAAACTGAAACCATGAACCCATCCCGCGATGATTTCGCGAGTATGCTCGAAGCGTCCTTGGTCGACCGCCAGGATTTTGAAGAAACCGTCGTTAGCGGCCTTGTCACCGCAATCGAAAAAGATATGGCGGTTATTGACGTTGGCCTTAAGACTGAAGGTCGTGTCCCCCTAAAAGAATTTGCGATGCCCGGCCAGGATGCTGACATTAATGTTGGCGACAGAGTTGAGGTATTTGTTGAGCGCGTTGAAAATGCGCAAGGTGAAGCGGTTGTTAGCCGTGAGAAAGCCCGGCGCGAAGAAGCATGGGAACGCCTTGAAAAATTATTTGAAAAAGAAGAACGCGTTGAAGGCGTGATCTTTAACCGGGTCAAAGGTGGTTTTACTGTTGATCTTGATGGCGCAGTTGCATTCTTGCCAGGTTCGCAAGTTGATATTCGCCCCGTGCGCGATGCTGCCCCCTTGATGAATATTGCCCAGCCATTCCGTATCCTGAAAATGGACAAGCGACGTGGTAATATTGTTGTTTCACGCCGCTCTATTCTTGAAGAAGATCGCGCGGAACATCGCCAGGAAGTGGTCAAAGACCTTAATGAAGGTGATGAGCGCGATGGTATCGTCAAGAATATCACTGATTACGGTGCGTTCGTTGAACTTGCGCCAGGTGTTGATGGCCTTCTCCACGTAACTGACATGTCCTGGTCACGTGTTAACCACCCATCTGAAGTGATCAATGTAAATGATACTGTTCGGGTAAAGATCATCAAAATCAACCCGGAAACGCATCGTATCTCTCTTGGTATCAAGCAATTGCAGCCTGATCCATGGCAGGGTGTTATCGCGAAATATCCACTAAGTGCGAAGTTCTCAGGCAAGATTACTAATATTACTGATTATGGTGCATTTGTTGAGTTGGAAGATGGTATTGAAGGTCTTGTCCACGTTTCAGAGATGAGCTGGGTCAAGAAGAATGTTCATCCGGGTAAAATTGTTTCTACTTCTCAGGAAGTGGAAGTCATGGTTTTGGAAGTTGATGAAACCAAGCGTCGTATTTCTCTTGGTCTTAAACAGTGCATGGATAACCCATGGGCGAGCTTTGCTGACCAATTCCCTGTTGGTTCTGTCATCGAAGGAGAAGTCAAGAACATCACTGAGTTTGGCCTCTTTGTTGGCTTGACTGATGAGCTTGATGGCATGGTCCACCTTACAGATCTTGATTGGAACCGCTCTGGCGAGGAAGCTATCAATGATTACGAAAAAGGCCAAATGGTTCAGGCTAAAATTCTTGATGTAGATCCAGATAAAGAGCGTATTTCTCTTGGGGTTAAACAGGTTGGTTCTGATCCGATGGATGATCTTGGTGAGGTCAAGCGCGGTGACGATGTGACGTGTACGGTGACTGCCATTGAAACTGGTGGTATCGAAGTTCAGATCGGCGGTGACACAGGCCTTAAAGCCTTTATCCGCAAATCTGATCTTTCTAAAGACCGCACAGAGCAGCGTCCGGACCGGTTCGCTGTTGGTGACCGTATTGATGCGCGAGTAACCGGCATGGACCGCACATCACGCCGGATCAATCTCTCGATTAAAGCGCGTGAAACTGCAGAAGAAAAAGAAGCAGTGGAACAGTATGGTTCTGCTGATAGTGGTGCCTCTCTTGGTGATATTCTGGGTGCAGCGTTGAAAGACGGTGACACGGAATAAGTTTCTTATTCATTGACTAAAAAAAGGCGTATCTGTTAATTCAGATACGCCTTTTTGCTTTGATACGCACGCTTATGATTGGCGCGGAGTAGATTTTATAATTTCGTGGCAGGCTTTGAACCTCAGCCGTGAAAATCAGTTTTATGCAATCAATGGTTCGGTTTCTTCTTGTGTCTTGGGCACCCTGAATTAAACGCCGCCTTGTGGTGATTATTGGCCACTCCAGCAAAAGAGCGCTGGCTCGCACGATTAGCGGTGTTGAAAATGAGTTAAACCGATTAAATGGCCCCGAAAAAGCATTTTCTTCGACCTGATCACGACGTACACTGCGAAAAGCGTTAAATGGGGATTTTTATGCATGCAGGACCGATCGCTGACCGTTATGAATCTCTCGATGTCTTGAGGGGCGTTGCTATTCTCGGTATATTTGCCGTTAATATTGTCGCATTTGGATATACATTTCAGGTGCTTGGTAATCCAAGCATCGTGTCTGCCTTTGAGGAGCCTGGTGGTTCGTTCTGGTGGTCGATCAGTTCGGGCTTCTTTACCCATAAATTTATCACGATTTTTTCGGGCCTTTTCGGCGCGGGGATTGTATTAATGTTGGGAGAGGAAAAATCCTCACCAAAAACACCGATCCACCGTCGCCGGATGTTCTGGCTTTTCATGATCGGTATGGTTCATGCACATTTGCTTTGGTATGGGGATATTCTTGTCCCTTATGCGGTTACTGGTTTTTTGATTGCCCGTGCCAGAGTTTGGCGTTCACGCACGCTTGTTATTGTTGGGACGCTTCTGGTGATTTTCAATTTTGGATTATTTTATCTGCAAGACTTCAGTCTTGGGATGATGTCGCCTGAAGAGTTTAAGGAGATGAGTGAGCAGATGTGGTCGCCACCTCCGGACGTATTACAGGCTGAGATTGAAAAATTTCGTTTGGGATTTTTTGAGCGCATACCGCACACAATTGGTAATTCCTTGATCTTTCAAGGGGTTCAGACAATTGGTTTCGGGTTTCGAACAGCTGGCGTGATGATGTTTGGAATAGCGCTATATAAGACTGGCTTCCTGACACTTCGGTGGCGCCTCTCGACATATGCCATCCTGGGGGTTGTATGTACGGCCTTGGGACTTGCTGGTTCATTGTGGGGAACGCACCATCATCTTATGACAGAGTTCAATATGCTGGAGGTATTCCCCGGGCAAGCTGCACTATATTGGGGGAGCTTGTTTCAATCCTTTGGATACGCAGCGCTGGTTATGTTGGTTTGCTCGTTCGGTGGCCTTATACAGTTGTTGCGAATACCTTTTGCAGCGGCCGGTCGCATGGCGCTCTCCAACTATCTGGCATCAACAATTATCGGTATTTTGATTTTTTATGGCCCGCCAGGGCTCGGGAAAATAGGTACGATGGATTATTCTCAACTGGCTGCGGTGGTGGGGGGCGTGTGGTTGTTTATTCTGGTCTGGTCATCAATGTGGATGGCGCTTTTCCGCTTTGGTCCCGCCGAATGGATTTGGCGTTCCTTGACCTATGGTCGTTTGCAACCAGTATTAAAAAACAGTGATTAGCAGGTGCTTGTCATTGACGCGGGGTTACCATAGCGTCTGGTGTTTTGTGGACCAGCTAACTTAAGTCTTATGCCTGAACTTCCAGAAGTTGAAACTGTGCGGCGCGCACTGGAACCGGTTATGGTTGGTGCGCATTTTGATAGGGTGAGCTGTAACCGGCCTAATTTGCGATTTGCCTTT
>CAZGVP010000208.1:0-5583 GCA_964529135.1 uncultured Caulobacterales bacterium
ATGGCACGGTCAAGAGAATTGCAATATAGCGAGATTGTTCCCACCATAAAATCACCCGAAGATATCGAACGCTTCAAACAGGAAATCCTCAACAACCCTGACCGGCAAATGCTCGGCGCAACTCAGGAAAGATGGCTTGAGGAAATGTTTACAAAATCCACTAACGCCGGACAGCCCTGGCGCCTTCTTGCCAATCAAATCATCATGGCACGAACCACTGCTCCTGATTTAACACCCCATACCACGGAAGAAGATCTCGTTGCCCTTGAAGCACAATGGGATCAGGCCCGCGCTTTTGTGCAAGCATCAACCCTTGGCCTACCAGCAAACTTTGATGCGTGGGATGGTTATCCCGCGGCGCGCGAAAGGTTTTATGATCTTGCAAAACGCTCTGGCGGCAATGAAGGCCTGATTGTTGTTACTGGCGACACGCATACATGGTGGGCGAATGATTTGACCGATGATGCTGGCGCATTGATGGGCGTTGAGCTAGGCGTGCATTCCGTCACATCCCCGTCCCCCTACCGGAAAGAGTTTCTCGGCGGCAAGGGGGCTGAATATGCGCTTCTTACCAACCAAAAGAACAAGGATGTGCGCTATCTCAATGGTGAGGATCATGGATATATTGACCTCGAGGTTACTCCTGAGCGTGCCAATGCCAGGTTCATGGCCATCGATACAATTGATCAACCCAACTATAACGCTTTTGAAAAAGCAGCATTCACGATTAAGCGAAAAAGCAGCACTGCCAAATTTTCTGGAACTGATGGCCTCGGTTTCAAAGAAGGATTTTTGTTTTAATGCCGGACCCGGACATTAAGAGGCATCCCGCCGATAGGGCTGGCGGTAATCTTCAACTGCGGCAATGGAACATGATCGGGATTTGGTAAAAATTCCAACTTCCGAATTAAAGCCGCTAATATTGCTACGGCTTCCAGCTCTGCCATCTTTATTGCTATGCAAATGCGGGGCCCTCCACCAAAGGGAAGATATTGAAAACGTTGGTGGGTTTTCATCGCATCATCTGAAAAATTCTCCGGATCAAAAACCGCCGGATTTTTCCAAGATGCTTTATGTCGGTGTGCTGCATAAATCAGGCACACTATATGATCACCCTTTTTGATATTGAGTCCATCAAGTTCAATATCCTCAATGGCCTGATTTGACCGTACTGGCGCGGGTGGGAAAAGCCTCATTGCCTCACGTACAACCTGTAAATGATAGGTCAATGCTTCAACTTGATCAGAGTCGACAGCTTCGTTTTTACATATATCAGTAACTTCTCTATAAAGTCGGTCTTGCACCGCTTTGTCATTAGCAATTAAATACAAAGCCCAGGTGAGTGCCAGTGCCGTAGTTTCATGACCCGCACTGATAAAGGTGAGTATATTATCGCGCAATTCAGTATCACTAAACCCTTGCCCGGTTTCAGGGTCACGCGCCGCTAACATTAAATCAAGCAAATCAGGGTGGTTGAGAGAAGCGCTCTTCTTGCGTTCACGACGGGTCGCAATAACAGTATCTGCAGCCACGCGCATATTTTCTACCGCTCTCCTTCCGGGAGCCATCCATGGGCGTGGCACCCATTCAGGGGCACCAAATAATGTTAAAATATCAACCTTACCCAAAGTATCGCGATAGGTAGCAACAGTATTGGCAACATCCTGCCGGTCAATGCCACTGTCATCACCACCGAGCAAGAGATCAATAATAACTTCCAGTGTCGCCATTGTCATAACGGGGTGCACATCCTGCAGTTTATCACTGACGGATTGGGCCATTTGTCCGGCCGCAATATCACCAGCGCGCCACATCACCGGTACCATAGATCGTAAATTATCAATTCTGAAAGCTGGCGACGCTGCGCGGCGCTGACGTTTCCAGGCATCGCCTGAAGAGGTCAGTAAACCTTCTCCCATCACCGGGCGTAAAACACGATCTTGCATAACCCCGCGAGGGAAAACCTCATGATGATCAAGCATCACCGCTTTAAGCAATGATGGCGAGGACACAAAATGAACAGTTTGCCTCATCCATTGACGGGTCAGATAGGGTTTTTCAAAAATACCCTCAGGCCACATTCCGATTGGATTTCGTGTTGCTACACGTATAGCTTTTAAAAATGGTAATGGTTTCTTAGGCGGCGTTATCGTCGGTGGTGTGAAATACTTATATCGAACATCATGTGAATGATCATCAGTTTCCTGAGCACCATCAAGCGCCATCGCAGATTCCTTCCAAAAGAGCCTCTTGCTCAATTATATATGACCGCTGGATGCAATTTCAATCAAAATTATAACCATCCCAAAAAACCTTAAGATCAAAATGCTATGTTGTCTCACCCCGCAACCGTGCGCGGGCCTTGTCTGAACCAATTAAGGCAAATAAGCCACCCATTTCCGGACCATGAGGTTTACCGGTCAACGCCAAGCGCAGGGGCATGAAAAGTTTCTTGCCCTTGGCACCTGTTTTTTCTTTGACAGCATTAACGAACTCACTCCAGCTCTCCTCTGATAACGGACCATCGGGCACTAAGCCTGCTGCCGCATTCCCAAAGTCGATATCTTCAATGACCGGCGTGATTGATCCTTCAACCACCGATTTCCATTCTACCGCGTCACTAACCCGTGTCAGATTTGCACGAACAGCATTCCAGAGTGATTCCGTAACGCCTTCATGTTGCAAACGCTCAGCAACATCACCCCATGAGATTTCATGCAGTAGTTTTGCATTCAACCCTAACAACTCTTCCATATCGAAGCGTGCTGGCGCGCGGCCCATTTTCCCAAAATCAAACCCATCTGCTAATACGGATATATCAGCTTGCGGAATAACGGGATCTGCTGTTCCCAATTTTGCCAACAGACTAGTAATTGCTGCAGGTTCTATACCATCCTCACGCATAGCTTCAATTGACAAAGAACCCAAACGTTTAGAGAGCCCTTCGCCGTCAGCGCCAATAAGGAGAGAGTGGTGGGCAAATTGTGGCGCGCTTGCAGTTCCGCGTAATTTGGAAAGAGCCTCAATGACTTCAACTTGCACAGCCGTATTGGTAACATGGTCCTCACCACGAATGACATGTGTGATCTTAAAATCAACATCATCAATACAACTTGGCAGCGTATAGAGATATTGCCCATCAGCTCTGATCAGCACAGGATCAGAAACACTTGCTGTATCTACCACCGTCTCACCGCGAATGAGGTCATTCCAGGACACCGGTTTTTGCGAAAGTTTAAACCGCCAATGAGGTTTGCGCCCCTCTGCCTCAAATGCAGAAATATCCGCATCGCTATGATTAAGTCCAGCACGATCATATACTGGAGGCAATCCGCGAGCACGTTGCAATTTGCGTTTGCGATCCAGCTCTTCTGCTGTTTCATAACAGGCATATAAAAGCCCTGCCTCACGAAGCTGGTCGGCAACTTCATCATATATATCAAATCGCGAAGACTGGCTGGCTGTCAGATCGTGATCGAGCCCCAACCATGCAAGGTCACGACCTATGCCCTCTTCATACGCAGCTGTTGAACGCGCCTGATCGGTATCATCAATGCGCAACATAAATTGCCCGCTACGGTTACGGGCAAAAAGCCAGTTCCATAGGGCAGCACGGACATTGCCGACATGGAGTTTTCCAGTAGGAGATGGGGCAAATCGAACGATAACGGTCATAGCTTATGAGACTTTACTTGCAGAACTTCTAAAATTTACTGGGCTTCCGAATTTTGATGGAGCAACCATATGTCAAGGGAATGCCCTAATATGGCCAGTAGTGCAAATCCAGCAAAATCCGGATAGAAACTCGGTTTAAATATGTGGCCATGAGTAGATATTATCGCTCACCCGCCACTGGAAATTCCAGGCCACGGCACTTTCGCCATTTATATTTTGAACGGCCTCCAGCAAGTTTTTTGGCAAACTTAAGGGTACAACAATTTTCTCACGAATGCTTACCCCTCATATTCCAACCTGACACACTAGTAAAATCCGGTTGAGGCCGGCAACACAATGTCTAATTAGGCAGTTTCTAGAGTTGATCAATCGGTACCTTGATATAACGAATACCATTCGTCTCTGGTGGGGGCATATCGCCAGCGCGCATATTGACTTGCACAGAAGGCACAATGAGTTTGGGCATTGAAAGTACCTTGTCACGCTCGCTGCGCATTTCCACAAACTCATCCTCCGTGATCCCTTCACGCAAGTGAATATTGTGTCGTTTTTCCTCACCCACTGACGTCTCCCAACAAAAATTCTCGCGACCTTTTGCCTTGTAGTCATGGTTAAGAAATAATCGCGTTTCATCTGGTAACTCAAAAATCCTCTGTACCGACCGGTATAACATCCGCGCATCACCACCCGGAAAATCGCAACGCGCTGAACCAAAATCAGGCATAAAAAGTGTGTCCCCAACAAAAGCAGCATCACCGACCAAATGCGTCATGCAAGCCGGAGTGTGCCCGGGAGTATGGATTGCCTTGGCTTGAATATTCCCAACCTGATAAAGTTCACCATCCGTAAACAGATGGTCAAACTGACTACCGTCAGCGCGAAACGCAATTGATTCATTAAAAAGCGCACCAAAAATTTTCTGTACCTCGGTAATATTCTCACCAATACCGATACGTCCCCCAAGTTTGCTTTTGAGGTAATGCGCGGCAGAAAGGTGATCTGCATGGACATGAGTTTCTATAATCCAGTCAACGGTCAGGTTTTCTTTTTCAACAATAGAAATTAATTGATCAGCAAAGTTCGTGTTCGTACGCCCTGAAGCTGCATCATAATCCAGCAATGAATCATAGATCGCGCAAATACCGGTATCTCTATCAATGGCAATATGACTGACATTATTAGTGTCATTATCAAATATGGAGTTTACTTCCGGGCGTTGCATTAAGACCTCCTGAGTGGCGATGAAACAAGATATGTTTCGTTTCAGCATACCATAATGTTTACTATTACGTAGCGAAAAATTCGCAAAATCACCCAACAAAACATGGCCTGAAATAAACCTTAAATACACCCCATGTAACTTTCACTTTCTATTAACGGGTTCATTCCTACGGGGTTTTTAGATGAACCGTGCTTTGAACGCGTCAAGACGCCGCCAAAGCGCTTTAATTACACAACGCCATAGCGTCTAATGGAGTGCAGGGTGTTGCACTTGACTAAGCGATTAAAAAAATATCCTTCAGAGGGAGTTAATAACAGTGCAGAAAATTAAACCATTTTCTAATGGCCGTAACGCCGCCCACCGATCAGCCAATAGAGACCCCCGCGATATGGGACTAGCAATCCGCAGGTTCGTGGTTTTCGCTCTACCAACGATTGCTCTCCTGCTGTTTTTCGGCGCAAATTTTGCGATGTCGCAATTTGCATCCAAGCCTAAAAAAGAAGAAGAAACAATTAAAGCCACACCAGTGGTTACAGTCGAAGCGACATCAAAACCCGTGACTTTGTCAGTTATTGCGCAGGGCGAGGTAAGGCCGCGCACCCAAATTAATCTCGCCTCCAATGTGAGTGGTCGTATATTTGAGGTCTCGCCAGCCTTCATTGAAGGGGGAGCTTTCAAAAAAGGGG
>CAZGVP010000209.1:0-5579 GCA_964529135.1 uncultured Caulobacterales bacterium
TATTAAATGATTATTGAAAAGCGCCGGTTTTAGCCGGTGCTTTTTTTTGCCACAAAATAGTGTTGGGTTTGCCATATTGTTGCCTAATATTTTTCGCTTATGAATGCGCAGTGGGCAGAATAAATTTTCTGGAAAATTTTTTATTTGCCTTGGACTTATTATTACTGAGAAGGGCAATTATGACAGCGACTAGCGCAAATACGTCTACGACAGCTGCAGTAGGAGATGCTGCACGTGGTTTACTCAATACAGATAACTGGGATGAATATATTCAAATTGCAATTTCGGCAGGGTTAAACATCCTGGCTGTCGTTGTAATTTTGATTATTGGCTTTTGGCTCGCGGGAACTTTGAAAAAATGGGTTATTAAAATTGGCGAAGCTAATCCTAAATTAGACAATACACTCTTTCAGTTTTTAGGATCGCTTATCCGTTATGCGGTGCTTGCTTTCACTGCCTTGATGGTGCTTGAACGGTTTGGGGTGGAAACCACGTCCATCGTTGCGTTAATCGGTGCTGCTGGTCTTGCTGTTGGTCTTGCGTTACAAGGGACATTGTCTAATCTTGCAGCCGGTGTGATGTTGTTGTTATTCAGGCCTTTTAATGTTGGAGATTTTATCGATGGGGCAGATGTTTTCGGTAAGGTGACGGACATGAACTTGTTTACAACTGAAATCGGAACTTTCGACAATCAACATATCATTGTACCCAATTCGCTATTGTGGGGTGCCAAACTGGTGAATCATTCTCATTATCCTCACCGTGGTGTCGATATGACATTCGGAATTGCATATGGAGCCAGTATTGATACTGCCCGCAAAGCGATTATGGATGTGCTAGAAAAACACCCTGATATTCTTTCTGAACCAGCACCATTTGTAGAGATTGAAACGTTAAATGACAGCTCAGTTGACTTTTTGGTCCGACCTTTTTGCAAAGGTGAACATTATTTCGATGTACGTTATTCCGTGCCAGAATTAGTCAAACGTGCATTTGATGAGGCAGGTGTAGAAATCCCTTTTCCCCATCGCAAAGTGCTTATGGAAACGATCAGCGAGTAAGCACCACCTTACGGTTGAGGATGATCCATAAGGAATGGTTTGATATCCATTATTATGAAGAATAATAAGAAAAAGGCGGGCAGATATTTGCCCGCCTTTTTTTATTAAGCGGTTGTTGCTTGCTGAAGAACTTGCCGATACGAGGTGCATTGGGGAATGCGGTCGCCATAGCCACGCTCTTTCATCATTGTATGTGCAACGGGCAGCCGATAGCAGGGTAGATGCATAAAGGCATGATGTTCCGAGTGGTAATGGACCCAATATGGGGCGATAAGTAATCGCTCCCACCAACTGGCATGTGTAGTGCGGGCGTGTGCTAATGGGTCTTCACTATCGGGGATGCAGGCATGTTCCGCAATGTTGCGAATTCGCGTCACCAGCATAAACCATGTGGCGAGCGCCACCAGCCAGATCGAGGGATAAAGCCACCAATATCCTGCAGTTATCAATATAAGAAGTATTACACTGTTTGCGATGATATGATCACGCAGCGCAGTACGGCTTGATAAGATTTCCGCCTGCTTTGCTGTTGCTTCCTCATGGCTATTGGAATTGTCGGCTTTTTCTATCCGCAACAATGCCAGTCCCGCCAAGCGTTGCCGCAAGAATGTCTGCCCCGTTAAGTCACGGATAATTTTGCGCCGCAAGCTTGCGGTGCTAACGGGGAAATGGGCGGCAAGAGCCAAGTCAGGGTCTTCAGTTTGCTGAACATATTTATGATGCCCTAAATGATAATGGCGATAAGAAGCCAGGCTCGCTCCGACCGGGGCTGCACAAAACCAGTGACCAAGAAAATCATTGATTTTTGGGTTTGGATGTAATGCTCCATGGGCCGCATCATGCATTAGAATTGAAATACCCAATTGACGTGAACCGGTTATCATCACCGCAAGGACAAAGGTGGCTGGATTGGGAAAAATAGCAAACACACTAAAGGCTAATGCAATGATCACCCATGCATGCGCGATGAGTGCCGGACCACGCCAGCTCTGTCTAGCTGACAAGGTATTCCATTCTCGATCAGTAAAGATTTCTTTGGGGCGAATACGGTTAGCTGCGGGCATAATTGGACTACCTTAAAGGTAATATAGAGCGTGTTGCAAGGTCTGCCCAGTTAGATTAGCAGCGAATATATTTAAGCGGTACGGCGGACAATGACGGAGCCTGCAGAATATCCAGCACCAAACCCGGAAATAACTCCAATACCCCCAACAGCCATATCATTACGATGTTTGTGAAATGCAATAATAGACCCTGCAGACGATGTATTAGCATATTCATCGAGCACAACTGGTGCTTCTTCACGTGTTGCCTCACGGCCAAGCACAATCTTGGCAATAAATTCATTCATGGAGAGGTTTGCTTGATGTAGCCACATACGCTTTACATCATTAGTTTTCAGGCCAGTTTGTTCAATATGCTCACTGATCATTTTACCGACCATTGGCACGACTTCCTTGAATACCTTGCGGCCTTCTTGCATAAATAATTTATCAGTGCTCGCCCCGCGCTGGTTATCTGCGGGACTGGTATCATCACGTTCGCAATGATTAAGAAACCCGAAATTGTTGCGGATATTATTTGAAAATTTGGTTTTTAACTGTGTTCCGAGAATCTCCCAACTTTCACCCTCGCGAGGCAAATCGGTGCGCTCTAAAATAACAGCGGTAGCAACATCGCCAAAAATGAAATGGCAATCACGATTGCGGAAATTGAGATGTGCGGTGCAGATTTCAGGATTAACGATTAGAATGCGACGAGCACCAGTACGAATTAAACCAAGGCCAGTTTCAATGGCAAATGCTGCTGATGCACATGCAACATTCATATCAAACCCGAATCCATTGATGCTAAGAGAATCTTGAATTTCTACGGCAACTGCAGGGTAAGCCCGCTGCAGGTTTGAACAGGCACAAATAACACCATCAATGTCTTCTGCTTTTAAGTCCGCTGATTTCATTGCATCTCTAGCTGCATGAACAGCCATTTCTGCAAGAACAGATAGTTGATCGTCAGGGCGCTCGGGAATATGTGGCCCCATGCGTTTGGTGTCGAGGATACCATCTTTATCGAGAGCGAAGCGTGATTTTATCCCGGATGCTTTTTCGACAAACTCAGCAGAAGAAGGCTGTTGGGCTTCCATTTCGCCTCGCTCGATTGCTTCAGCATGTTCAGCGTTATGTTCACTGACCCACTGGTTATATGTTGCTACCAACTCTTGATTGGATACGGAATAGGGTGGCGTGAAAAGCCCTGTTGCGGCTATGCGAGCATTGGCTGAGACGGTGTCAGTCATGGGATACCTGAAAGTTTATGGGCGATTTTTTTGATAATAGCGTGAAGGGCAACCTGAATGCAATCATATCGGAGTGTAGGCTTTTTTCACATATGGGTGACGGTTATCAGATGCAAGAAAATGCCTATCGGGATAGTTTTTGCACAGCTTTATGGCGTGGGCAGGTGATTTCATGGTCATTGATCATCCCTACTGCTTGCATGAAGGCATAAACAATGACGGGTCCACAGAATTTAAAGCCACGTTGTTTTAATGCTTTTGACATGGCTTCGCTTTCTGCGGATTTCGTCGGGCCATCCTTGTAGTTCTTAAGCTTATTTATGATTGGTTTCCCATCAACAAAGCCCCATAAAAAATCAGAAAAAGCTGTGTCTCCAGTCTCCATTATGTCCAACCACGCTTTTGCGTTACCTATTGTGGCGTTGATTTTACTGGCAGAGCGGATGATATCTGCATTACCTAAAAGACGGTCAACTTTCTTATCTGTATAACGGGCAATTTTGTGGGGGTCGAAATCATGAAATGCTTTTCTAAAGCTTTCTCGTTTATATAAAATTGTGCGCCAGGAAAGGCCAGCTTGAAAGCCATCGAGGATCAGTTTTTCGAATAAGGATTGATCGTTATAGATTGGTACACCCCATTCTGTATCATGATAATGCCGATAAAGGTCGTCATCGATTGGAGCCCAAGCACAGTGAAGTTTTTTTGGAGCCATTTAAATATCCTTTGTCATATTGATTATTGAAATCAGATTACTGTGTGTTTTTTACTCAATACAGGGTTGAGCCAAGCATTTGGAGTTTTTCAAGAACCACCAGCATAAGAGTGAGTTTTGAGCTGTCTTTAGGTAAACATAACGGTGTGTATGCCATAAAGGCCAACCGAAAAAGGAGTTGAATGATTTTAGCGGTTTATGATTCAATGTGATTTACAAAAATTACGGAGGATCAAATGGTCTGGGTTAAAACTACTCGGCGTCAATATGACAGGCGTTCGTTGCGGTATGCAAGTGACACAACCGATGATAAGTGGGCTTTGATTAATCCTTTCATAGGGCGATAAAGGCTATGACAGCGATGAGTTTCGCGATGCCCTTTATGCCAAAGGGATTACGCCATGTATCCCACCGAGAAAGGGGCGAAAAGCACCGGCCAACTTTTGTAAAACACTGTACAAACAGCGCTATAAGGTCGAAATTATGTTTGGCAGGTTCAAGGATTGGAAGCGCGTTGCAACAAGATATGACCGTTGTGCTCACACATACTTTTCAACCATTTGCATCGCAGCAACCGTCATCTATTATCTCAATCAATGAGTCCTGAGCCTAGGAATGTATCGAATAGCTTATCAATAATTCCTTGATATATTGAACCAGTTTTAGTTAATTCGTAGCTTTCATTAAAACCGTAGACATCAATTCTAGTACAAATATGTTCATGTAGAAATTTTGCTTCATTTATACTTAACGATAAATGATATTGGTTATCATTTTTTCTAGTAATATTCGAAATGATTTTTTGATAAATTTCAGATTTATCATCGTGGTTTTCTAGCAAAATAGCTTCTACAGGTTTTAGCTTAATAATTTTTCGTGCATAACACAATTTAGTTGCCTCAAACTCCATTCCTACTTAAAGGGTTTGAACTCACAATTTTACCGGTTCTGGGGTTGATTGTCACCCTGGCATTTTGCCCAGTGAACACCTCAAATGGGCGCCCTTTTGCATCTAAACCTGATTTAATGCTTCTTGGATTTCTCAATGCACCCAAGAGCGCTCGCGGAGACACGCCAGCTCTTTTCAAACCATCCCCGATAGAACGATTTACGCCATGCCTTGTAAAACCACTAATCGTTACCCCCGACGCTGATCTGATTCCGGTAAGAGTTCCGGCTTTTGCACCTTGGAGGATGGCTGCCGCGAGGACTCCTTCGCCGGTTGGTCCAGCTAAAGCGAGATCAGCGATAGCTGCAGCAACACTAGCAGCATCTAATCCCGCAAGAATCAAATCTACTTGGTCGACTCTTCCTAAATCTTGCAAAGCTGGACTAGAGTTTAAAATTTCACGCGACACGGGACCTAGTAATGATGGTGTTCTGCAGAAGCCAGGTGGGCAGCTTGAATTAAACCCAAGTTGAGGGTTTGGATTAACCCTTGGGGTGGTAGTGCAACTCCCCCCATCTACACACACAGTTGCGGTTCCGCTACTACCGCTACCTATTC
>CAZGVP010000210.1:0-5532 GCA_964529135.1 uncultured Caulobacterales bacterium
AGTTGCGACTTGCGAAGCGGTTAATGCTGCCTGCATGTCTTATGGATTATGTCCAATGTTGACCAATGGTGCGACCAAAGCCTTGATGCATGCAGGGACTGAAGAGCAAAAGCGGCTCTATCTGACAAAGATGGCGAGCGGGGAATGGACCGGCACCATGAATTTGACAGAACCTCAAGCTGGGTCAGACCTTAGTGGGATACGGACGAAGGCAGAATTTATGGGTGATGGGCGGTATAAAATTACTGGTCAAAAAATTTATATAACCTGGGGCGATCACGATATGACGGACAATATCGTGCACCTGGTATTAGCGCGTTTACCCGATGCGCCTGAAGGAACGGGCGGTATTTCAATGTTCCTTGTTCCAAAATATCATGTCAATGAAGATGGCTCTCTTGGTGCACGTAACGATGCACATCCGGTTGGCCTTGAAGAAAAACTGGGGGCCCATGGCAGCCCAACTTGTGTTATGGCTTTTGGCGAACATGATGAGTGTTACGGCACATTGCTTGGTGAGGAGAATAAAGGCCTACGCAATATGTTCGTGATGATGAACTCAGCACGGCTTGATGTTGGCATGCAGGCAGTGGGGGTTGCGGAACGTGCATCGCAAAGGGCGTTAGCTTATGCACTTGATCGTCGGCAAGGTAGGGCACCGGGGGTGCGTGATGGCGAACAAATTCCTATTTACCAACATCCTGATGTTCGCCGGACACTGTATATGATGAAAGCGCTCGTGGAAGCATCACGCGGTATTTGTTATGCCAATGCTGTTGCGCATGACCTTGCAAACACTGCCCCGGATGAAAGCGCGCGTAAAGCAGCAGCAGTAAGGGATGCGTTGTTGACACCAATTTCAAAGGCATGGTCTTCTGATCGCGCCAATGAAGTGACGTCCATGGGGGTACAAATTCATGGTGGTATGGGCTTTGTTGAGGAAACAGGTGCAGCCCAGTATATGCGCGATGTTCGGATTTGCGGCATTTATGAGGGTACTAATGGCATTCAGGCGATGGATCTAGTGGGTAGAAAACTTCAGGGCGATGGCGGTGCCGGGGTCAAAATGTTAATTGCAGAGATGCGAGAAACAGTAACTATGCTGAATAATTCAAGCGATGTTGCCCTCAAGAAAATTTCTCTTATGCTTCAAAAGGCTGTTGATTCTTTAGAGGTATCCACGGCCTGGTTGTTGGAAATGGGAAAATCTAATCCTGAGCATCCATTGGCAGGTGCAACGGCTTATCTAAAACAATTTGGTAATGTTGTTGGTGGTCATTTTCTAGTACGCGGTGTTCTCGGTTTACAGGCAGAAGATGATGTAGATGAAAATTGGCTTGCAAGTAAAAAAACATTACTTGGTATCTATAGCGATAATTTTTTGTCAGAAGCGATTAGCCTCACCCCAGCTGTAACCAGCGGTATTGAGGCTCTACCAATGATTGAACCAGAATTACTGGCGGGATAAGAGAGTGCGTTAATGATTGGTGCCGGAGTTCTGGAATTTATTAAACTGGCTATATTTTATGCAAGTTGGCTGTATTTTCCAGGTGCATTTTGGCTGGTGTGGGTCATCACTAAGCGTAACGGTTTGGCGCGTAGTATTGCTGTACTAAGCTTGTTGCTCATTACTGTTCTCGCTTATGCTCGTTTTGTTGAGCCGCGCATTTTGTTGACAATGCAGCATATCGTGAAGCTCGAACAATGTTACCCAAAAGCTGGAGGCATAAAATTAGCCGTTTTCTCTGACACGCATAATGGTCTTTTTGCTAATGCAATGCCGGTTAAAAGAATTGTGCGCGCCATTAATGCAAGTAAACCGGATGCGGTTTTTGTTGCGGGTGATTTTACTTATTTCTTGCATCCAAAATACTATAAGAGAACTTTTTCACCATTTTCTGAAATTGAAGCTCCTGTTTTCGGTGTCTTGGGGAGCCATGATGTTGGTGTTCCTGGCCCTGATATGACTGATCAATTGACCGCATTTTTGCCAACTGTGGGCGTAGAGTTAATTGATAATAAGGTGCGAGCGATATCACTAAATTATGAGGTGTTTGGTTTGTCTGATAGTTGGGCAGGCAAGCAAGCGATTGACTTACTTGAAGCGCCGAAAAAACGTCCCCGCATTGTGCTCACGCATAACCCTAAGACGGTGTGGGAATTACCAAGAAATAGTTTTGATTTATTGGTTGCCGGGCATACTCATGGCGGGCAAATTAATCTGCCTGGTATTACCTGCAAATTGGTTAGCTTCGCCTGCCATGTGAAACGTTACGGATATAAAATGTTCCCTGAAGGGCCGGTTTTTGTGACCTCTGGTACAGGTATGGTCGGGTTGCCGATGCGATTTAATATGCCGCCGCGTGTAGATATAGTGACCATAGAGCATGAGGCTTGTCCATAAAGGGAGGCAAACCAATATGACTTCAGAAATTATTCTGTATCTGGAGTTATTCGCCAAATTGTCCCTTTGGTGCTATCGGAAATATATATCGCACCATCTGGGCCTTGCGCTAACCCCATGGGGCGATGTTCAGCATCACTTGGGCTAATAATGGGATCCTTCATTGGGAAGCCGACAGCGAAATCAACAGGCAGCCCGGTCATGGCACCATTTTCCATTGGTACGAAGCTAACACGGTAGCCGGCTTGAGGTAATGGCGCGCGGTTCCATGAACCATGAAATGCGATCATAACGCCTTCATTGAAAGGGGCTGGCATGGCGCTGTCGTTGATTAATTTCATATCATTGGGGGCCCAATGAGCGGGAAACCCGTGTAGGGGTTCTTTGTAATCAGTAGACGGTTTTTTAATCCCATCCCCGCCATATTCAGGCGCCAGGTAGCGTGAGTTGTCGGAGGGATCATAATAGGTGTAGGGCCAACCAAGGTCCGCGCCTTCTGTTGCAAAATGAAATTCCTCTGCAGGAAGTTGAGCGCTTTGTTCTTCAGTAAAGATGTCTGGCCATAGACCAAAGAGTTGATCTCGGCCATGGTTCGCCAGGAATATTCCTTGTTGTTCATCGCTCCAGCGCAAGGCCATCGCGTTACGTATGCCTGTGATATAAAGTGTGCCATTATCTTGCGTTTGGTCTATTGCGGTGGCATCGAATTTCCAGATGCCAGCATATTTTTCCAAGATCGGGCACGGTAACATACCAGGTGATTCAGGCGTGCGCATATCTTCCTGACAGGCATTGGCTGGTGCCCCGGAATTCACATAAATATTGCCGCTATTGTCGAAGGTGAAAGTTTTTTCTGCGTGTTGTGTTTCATTTGGGTAATCGCCAATCACAGTGACGGGTTCGCCTTGTGGCATTAGGTTTTCATCCAGCGCAATCTTGCTAATGGATACGCGATCGGAGAACCATAATAATTCACCACGAACTTCAACTGCAGTGGTAATAGGCAGCTTGCGCTCGGCTATATCATCTGCCACGCCGTCATTATTGGTGTCACGCAGGGCGATCAATGTTCCATCCATGCGCGCTACAAATACGTCACCATTGTCCCTAACGGTAAGTTGTCGCGCGCGCTGGCCTACACCTTCATGAAATACGTTGATGGAAAAACCATCCGGAACGGTAATTTCTCCAACAATAAACTCTGCGCCACCTTTCACGTTCTGGAGAACTGGCGTTGCGTCAGCTTGTGTTTTCTCCACTTGGCCTGGGGATTCGTTTTGGGGCGCGGTCGTTTGATCACTGCACCCGGTTGCCAATGCAACAGAGGAAATGGATAGGAGAGAGAGTATAGATTTGTTGAAAAGCGAGTTCATCGCAACATTCCTCATAATTGTGCATTGGTATTACCATCGTCGATGTGACGATTCATCGAAGATGGTACCCTTATTACAGCCTGTAAAGCAAACCGTTAAGTTTATTCGGCGGCTTGAGGTGGTCTTTTGGGGAAGGTGATGTCATCGTTGGATTTATGTTGCAAGCCCGGTGATCTGTTTGCAAGGATCTTGCGAAAACGGCGGCCGTAAATGGTTGGTGCGGCTAACAGTACAGGCGTCAAAATAAGAGTTAGCACGGTAGAGAAGGCAAGACCGTAAACAACAGCAGACGATAATAGCACCCACCAGTCTGAAGAGGTGCTGCCTTGTGAGATGGTGCCGCGTGCGAAGTTAAAGTTTAATTCAAAGACCATTGGTAACAATCCAAGAATAGTGGTGATAGTGGTCAAAAGGACAGGGCGAACCCGCTGGGCTGCAGTGCGGATAACGGCATTTTCGACGCTTAATCCGGTTTGGCGTAATTGCTGATAGGTGTCGATCAGAACGATATTGTTGTTTACGACAATGCCAGCGAGAGCCACAATCCCAACACCGGTCATGATCATGCTGAAATACTGGCCTGTAATAGCAATACCTAAAAGCACACCAAATACTGAGAGGACCACCGCAGATAGGGTTAGTACAGAGTGATAAATGCTGTTAAATTCAAGCAATAGAATGAGGGCAATCATGAACATTGCCGCTGACATGGCGCCAATGAGGAAAATTGCAGCTGCTGCGGTTTCTTCATCTGCGCCGCGCATAATCCAGGTGACATCTTCGCCCAATGTTCCGGACTCAAGCCATTCTTTAGCAGCTGTAATGGCAACATCCTGACTAACTTCATGGCCTGCAATAGTGCTATTACCATTAGCCTTTATTTCCAGAATTCGCCTACCGTCGCGGCGACTTATTCGATCAACTTGAATTTTTGGTACACGTTGAATGAAGTTAGAAATGGGAACCGATCCACTTGGAGTTTGAACACGGATATTATCAAGTGCAAAGATATCACGCTTGTCTTCAGGATAACGTACGCGAATATCAATTTCTTCTTCGGCATCATCCGGGCGGTATTTGCCAACCAGCAAACCGTCAGTGACAAATTGCAAAACACCACCAGCTTGAGCAACACTGAGGCCGTATCGGCCAGCGAGAGCGCGATCTACTTCCATGGTCCACTCAATGCCAGGCAGAGGTAACGAATCTTCTGCATCCATATAGGTGTTTACAGATTGTCCGTTTACGGTAATTTGACTGGTGTCTATAAACTCACGAGCCTGCTTTGCTGCTTCAAACATTGCGTTATAGCTTGGTGAGGATATTTCGATTTGAACATCTTTGCCAACTGGTGGCCCACTTTCGCGTTGCCTGACTTCAGCAAATAAGCCTGGCATACCTTTGACGAGTTCCCTTAATTCTTCGATAACGATAGTGGAGTGGTCGCGCTGTGAATATTTAACAAGATCGATACCGACTTGGCCAATTGTTTCAGGGGGTGTGTTATTACCTTGGCTAAGGCTTTGACCAGTTTGAAGATAGATAGATTCAATCGCAGGATGCCCTTTGACACGTTCGGCAACTTCCTGTGTCAGTTTAATTTTTTCTTGCTCTGAAATGTTGCCGCGACCAAGAACCAGAACGCTTAATTCTTCATTGTCTGAGCGAATAAAAAATTCGACATCGGGTGATGCTATTTTATATGAAAAATATGAAACCATGACTAGCAGTAATACTGCGATGATAGAGATGGTT
>CAZGVP010000211.1:0-5517 GCA_964529135.1 uncultured Caulobacterales bacterium
TGTTAGCAGATTTACAAAAAATGCCCAATTACCGAAGAGTAGCGATTTTTATTTTGCGACTCCACAACCATTAAAGAATCGGCGGTGCGCCCAAAAAGGTACCCGCCACATCATGTTTTTTGCACCCACTATTATTTCAAATATTCGCTATGCACATGCAAGGACCGTCTGGCGATTATAATTTCTGACAGAAAAAATAGCAGGCCAATAATCATCATTACCATGGTGGCAATAAACAACAATGCTACCGCCAATGATCCATTAAAAACCAACAAGTCGCTGAGGAAAAGCAATGCAACAACCAAGCAAACCAGCAATGCCGAAATCGCAGTAAATACAATTGATATATTGATGCGTTGCATCCGCTTTTCAAGAATCAGTAATTCTTCGCGGTAGCGTCTCTCGCAACGATCCGTTTGCGCTCCCGGAGCAGCGTCTTCAAGAGCACCCTCAAGAACACGGGCACGGTCCACAACCCGCCCCAACCGCATTGTTGCAACATTGATAAATGATGCAATTGCCACAAGCAGAAAAGCCGGCGCTACAGACAATTGAATGATCTGGCCAATGGAATGAAATGTTTCAGGTGGCATTTAAAGTGGTACTAGTTTTCGTTTTGTCACCATATTGGCAAACACTGCCCCGAAAATTGTAACAGCAACAGCATTAATCTGCATCCAGAGTGGATGTGGAATTTGCGTCATTGTCCAGACGCCTGCCCCAAGAATAAAAGCTGCGACCACCCACGCGGCAGATTTATACCTGCGTGAAACCAGGCGAGCAACAACGCCCCCGACAAAGACACCAAGCCCCCAGGCAACAATCACCGACATTTTCGATGCAAATGGAATCTCATGCATGATGGACTTCAGATATTCGGGATCTTTTAGATCTCCCTCTGGTGGCGGCCAGATCATATGGCCAATACCTTCAACAAGCGCCACCACAAAAACACCGACTATAATACCTGCTATAATACCAAGAATTGTGCGAAGCATAGAGTTAGTCTCCGTTTGAATAGTCAGCCTCCAGAATTGAATCCATAGTCTTTTGCCAGCATAGATGGAGTCTCTTTTTCAGTTTCAATCCACCATTTCAACGTTGAAAGAATATCCTCAGCGAAAATCTTCGGAATCGGAAACCAAAATGGGTTACCCGCATTAAATGGAAAACCCTTATCATCTCCTCTTCCATTCCAACGCATCAACAACATTTCATCATTTTCAATCCCGGCGTTTGGTTGATTCCAAACCCCTAAGCCAAGCGAAAAACTATCGAGTCCGCCATCATAAATGACGCGAATATCTGTGAGATTCGGTTCATTACCAGCAGCAGAAGGATTATGAACTTTTGAAGGGCTGATAAAATCAAACCGCTCTGATGCATTTTGCATTGAAGAAGTATTTTTATGCGGCCCTCTCGGCTTCTTAAAGAATACCATACTCTGCCCCTGGAATTTGTATAATTAAATTAAACCCATGCTTTGCGCAAGAAATACTGCAGCACCGATTAACAAACCAATCGGCAATATATATTTAAAAAGAACTCGGGACAGGCGGATGAACATAGTCTCGGCAAAATCTTTTTGCTGGGCTACCAATGCCTCTTTCCACCAACGACGCGCTTTTTGCTTTGGCATTTGCGGTTCGTCATATGGCATCGCAGCCAGAACCAACACACCGCGGTTTTTCCATCTCTGAAACGCTTTTTTCAAAGCCCCATTCACCACTGAGCCACGCAGACGCCGCGTAAATGGGTTCCAGTCAAAATCACCACGCTCATTAGAAAACTCTATATCAAGCATAATCGCCGATGGTTTGCCGTTACCACTATCTTCATCAAGACGCACCACATTATGGGGCACACCATAATTGCGCAGATAATCTTCCACATCACCAATAGAGGCTGCAGTTTCAGACCGCAAAAACCGTAGCATGATACGCACGCCACCAGTTTTCGGATTGCTTTGCCAAGCAACATTGCGCAACCGGGTTTCCCAATAACGCGTCTTTGCATCTGTTGTGCGGTATGCGTCCTCAAACAAAGACTTGTCAGGGTTTTGGTGAACCACGAAAAACCGTGTCTTCAATGTTTCACTATCATCCATATCAGGATCAATAATCACATAATCAGATGACATCATCGCCACCTGAAACGGTAATACAACACCAAACAACTGGGTTTGTTGCTGCGCTTCACCGTTCATGGAGCTAACATAATGGGCCTCGCCAGAACGCGGATCAAAGAATGTATTAACCTGACGGTTGGTATTCAATGAAGTGCGCGCACGCCGAGCAAGTTCACGGTGCGGCTCAACTGTTTGCGGTGTCTCCGCCAGCTCAATCCCCGCAGCACGAAGTCCATCTAATTTTGACTTACAGCGACGTGCAGCTTCTGGCCCGGCAAAAACCATATCCAATCGGTCACGCAACATTAATTGTGCAGACTGGTCAATCGCAAGCCCAGCGCGATAAGATTCACTTTGTCCGTTTACGTCGAGATTTTTCTCGCCACGAATGCGCTCTGACGTACCCCAGCTTTTACGGTCATGTTTTAAAAGCGATGAAAGCCCGGACCCCGGATGCGCAGATTGTGCAAGCTCAAGTACCTGGCTTTCATGCACAGCAAGGCACATATTATCGCTCGCCTCATACTGCTCCACCGCCATGATACTGGAGAGGGTTTGTAACGCACGAAGCGCTTCGAAATCATACCCAAAATAAGGGTTGTAAAACGGCACAACGGCATAATCTGCCGTTCCGCTTTTTACCGCCATTAAGGCTTGCTCTTTAGTGCGCAGAGGCTGGCGCTGTTCAAGGTTGAAGTTAAATTTGTCAAAGGCCTGGCGATCACGAAATTCCTGATCTAGCGTCTGGCTAACCGCTTTTACGCCACCATCATAAACGCCCATCTCGCGAGCTTTGGAGATGAACCGGCTAACGGCCTGATACCCAAATCCGTATTCCTCACCGGTAAAGGCAACCTTTGGGCGCGGCCGCTTGTCGGCGTCGCTTTTCGGTGTTTTTAATCCGGTATAATTTCCACCATCAGCCATGGCTCAAAGTCCCACTTCCCTAAACTACTGGTCCAGAATACTAGCCCCGCATACTCAATGGAGATTAACCCGACGGTAAGGATTAGGGAAGGGCGGAATGCTGGCATTCATGTTGCGCAAATACCACGAAACCCCGGTTAGCGCAGGGTTTCCTCCATAAAAACCGGAGGTTTTTCGATTTTTTGCTCACAGGCGCAAAAACAGCCCCTTAAATCGCAATTTCTCCTGTTCATTCCTGCCGATTGCCGCCACAACCAGATTTCACCAAAAGGCTCCCGATCTGTCTATGAATGATGATCCCTCGCAGCACAGTATCTTTGATACCAACACGGCAAAACCTGCCCCTGCGCGCGGTATTTTTTCTCAACTTTTTCACCTTATTTGCGCTGGCTGGCTGAAGCTTGGCGGCTGGACTATGGAAGGTGACTGGCCAGATATAGCCAAATTTGTATTGATCGCAGCCCCGCACTCATCCAATTGGGATGGGATCAATATGCTAGCCGCTGCTGGCTATTACCGTGTAAAAATCCGTTGGATGGGTAAAAAATCCCTGACCACGGGCCCTTTTGGCGGAATCGTGAAATGGCTCGGTTGCGTGCCCGTGGACCGCTCCAGCAATCATGATCTTGTTCAGCAAATGACCGATGCATTTAAAGATGCCAGCACCATGATCCTTGCCATCCCCCCCGAGGGCACCCGGGCCAAAACAAAAAAATGGAAGACCGGCTTTTACCATATTGCCCATGCCGCCAATGTACCCATCGTAATGACCGTTCTCGATTATGGATCAAAAACCATCCGCGTCAGTGGCATGATTATTCCGAGTGGGGATTATGACAATGACATGGAAATTATAAAGACCCATTACAATGGTGTGTGCGGAAAATATGGCGGCACATATAAAATCAACGAGGAATAAACAAACGCTAAAACTACCGTCGCTTAAAAGAAGACGCCCTTTCCGCATAGCGACACAATAATATCGCCATGCGCCCGTCAAGGCTATTGCTGCCAATCGTTACACCAACCAAACTTCGCTGATGCGGCCAGTACCGTTGCAGCATTGATTGACCGGGAGAAGAGCAAGTATCAAAAAATTGTAACCCCGCTTGATTGCTCAGATCATCCAGCAAGCGCAAACTTGCCAATACACCTGGTGAAAATTGAGCGAAATCTTCTTCAAAGCATGATTTAAATCCATAACCCCGACCCTCATGCAGGAAGTTAACACTCATCGCTGCAATTCTTGCCCCCACCATCATTTTTTGAAAAACAAGGCGCCTTTTTGCAGACATTTCTTTTATCATCTGTATAAAGAATTTTCTATCACCCTCACGAGAGGCCATGCTCGTACCTGCCTGACCCTTCCAGCCTTTATGTTCTAACGCCAGGAAGTCCTCAGACCAGCGATCTGGATCATCATCCTCAGCCATTATCTGATAATCTACAGGGCCGATTTCATTTAGCCGTCGGGACAAGCGCCCAAGATCTCCCCTTTTTTTAGAACTAATGCCGTTCTTCATATGATCGGCAAAATCAAAATTGCCGACAAGTGCCGGACGCTCAATCTTTCCTGAACAATGCAATCCTTGGCCCGCCTGTTCATCATCTGCTAGCGAAACAAGATTATTTTGTGTTGGAACCTGTTCCATCCGCAAGAATTTTGGCCCACCTGAAAGGGTGGATAAACCATGATGGATGGCCATAGTAAATTGTAGCTCACAGCCCCCGCGTACTAATGGCGCGCCCATAAAGCAATAGGAGTGCATCCAGTTTTTCAAATAAAGAAACGGCGTCTTGGCAAATCCACGAGCGTAAACCACAGGAAGAAACCCGATTAACTGCTCCCCCTCTCTAACGCACAATAACATCACTGGTTGTTCTTCGACGGCCATCTTTAAAGCCGGGCGTAAAAATGCAAGCATCCAAAACGGATTAGGGCATTCACAAGAGGCAGCTAGCTCTGCCAAGTCATGCTCAAGAGTGTCCAGCTGTGCTGCACCCAAAAGAGAACATGACAGGAGGCTTGCCTGTTCCATCCCGAGACTACCAGTAGCCTCACTGTTTTGAGCAAATGGTATAGAATCCCGTTTATGTGCACCTGTCCGCAAAAATACTGCCTCATCATCTGTATAAACTTGCTAAACGAACACTTGGGTTCGTTGGATTACAGATGATTATGCAATTTTCATGCTTAGGTTGGATGTCCCGCGCCGGGAACGCGCCTAGATTGTATGGATATGTTTTTGGGTTGCTGATGATGGAATGATTGGATAGTTGGTATATTTTAATACAAGTAGAGTTAATTAGTATAAGGCCAATCATCCATATTTTATTCAGCCCAAAAATCCTTCGGTAAATTACTTGTCACGAAATCCTCGGAAAAATAAGATGACCAATAAAAATAAGATGACCAATATTGAAAACAACGGAGCCCCATGGGCATACCCGCAGGCGGATAG
>CAZGVP010000212.1:0-5502 GCA_964529135.1 uncultured Caulobacterales bacterium
ATAATATGACCGATTGGGCCTTTGGCAGATTTTTGCGCTCCTGCCATGGTAGAGCGAATAGCTTCAGGAAAACGCTCTTTCAAAGCAGCAATCGTTGGCGCACCCGCATCAGCAGCATTGCTCAATCCGTTATAGTTTACTGCATTTGGCAAGGCGCCTTGCAACACGTCAAGTTCTCTTCGATATGGTGTGCCTTGATCAAATGCGCGCTGTAGAGAGATTAATGCCAAGAGTCCAGCGGTTTGTCGTTCCGTGGTGTTTGCCTTTTTTTCTTCTGCGCTCTGAAGTTGGTCAATGCGTTGGCGCAAGCGAGAAATCTCTTCACTGTTGCGTTGCTCATTGGCCTTTAATGCTTCATCAAGATTGCTTTTTAATCGTTCAATCTCTTCTGCCTGTTCGGTGGCGCGTTCACGCTCTTCATTCAACGCATCCGAAATGCGGCTTGTGCGTTCCTCAAAGGATTCTTCTAATGCTGCAATCTCTCCGGCGAATTTCTCAGCAACCGCCTCATTGGAAGACTCAAAAGAGGGGGGTGCTGGCTTAACAGGTGCCGTAACTACAGCTGTCTCTATCGCAGTATCGCTAACATCTTCACCGCCAACTCGATCGAAATCCGCAATAGAGTTTTGTTCCACATCGTCAACTTCAGGTGAAATTTGCTCTCTGTCCTGATCACCAGCAACCGTGGTCTTAACGTCATCGATCTTGTTACTGACGGTTTCTGGTGATATAGCCTTATTGGTTTCTACTATTGTGCTATCTGTCTCGCCTTTGACCACAACAGCGCCTTCGACACTTTTTGTAGCTCCACCTGCAGGCACATCAACTTGCGCCGCTGCTTGCGCCTGCAATGATTCAATGGCGGCTATCGGATCTGCGCCAAGCTGGTCTGCCGGCGTTTCCTGAGTATTCGGATTTGAAGCAAACAATTCTGCTGCATCTGCAACAGGATCAACCTCTTCTGCTATTGTGTCTGCAGCCTTATCCACGACAGTTTCAGTTACTTGAGCACCAACACTGTCAATTGCTGTCGCAATATCCTCAGATGGCCCTACGCCCAAGTCAGCATTGCTGATGGTTACTTTTTCTGCAGCTTGTGCAACTTGGTCCGGGACTTTTCTAGCTTCCAGATTTTCCGTAGAAATCTCTTTAATTTGTTGCCCATTATTATCAGCAATATCGCCAACAGTCTCAGCTGTATCTCCCGCAACCTCTAACGCATCAACGCCATCTTGCGCTTCAGCAACCTTGCTTATCGGAGCCTTGTTTGATGGAGCCTGAACTACAGGCGGCTCAACCACTGGAACTTGAGCCTTCGGCGCTAGTTTTTTTGCCGCCTCTTTTGCTGCTTTCTGGATCGAGCTATTAGCACCAGCAGCCAGGGGCGCCGCAGGCAATGAACCACGTTCCTTAGCGGATACTGTCGCCGGATCAATTTTCATAGCTGCTGTCTTCACAGCATTATCAACATTATTGGCTATTTTAGCAGGCTTAACCTCTTCTTTGGTTGATAGAGTGCTTTTGGACGTCACCTTAGTCGCGTCTTCAGTAGGAGTATCGGTAGGCGTAATCTCACTTATTGTGTCTTGCTCTGTATCAGCAATCACTATTGTGGGCGCATCTGGCCCACTGCGCATTGCCCATAAACCTGCAGCAATTGCACCAATAATGGCTAAAACAGAAAGAAAAACTATGCCGGGTGAAATACCACCCATTCCAACTTTTTCATCTGGGGTCGAAGGGCTAGCCCCAATTTCAGAAACATCAGGATCAGACAGTTCTGTCTCAATAATAACCCCGTCTGTGTCTTCATTTATTGGGTCACTTGCCGGTTTTTTCCCTGTAACGATCTCAACATCGACTTCCTCGACATCAACCCCATCAGCAGAGCTTTCATCTTTGGCGCTTGCTTCAGGAGCATCTATGTCCTCATCCCCGGTGGAATTGTCGGATTTGTTTTTGTCCGCCATGCGTCGATGTTCCTTCGCGATATCAAGTGAATAATCAGGGTTTGCTAAGTTTAGTTAGGCCTCAGGAGCCTTGTTCTCAACACTCTTTGCCCATAATTATGGCGTTAAAAGGTCACGCACTGCACTGGCTTCAGGTTTTTTTGCAATTACGACTGATTTCCACCTTGTTCCTGCCAATTCTGCTGCAATGGGCTCGCTCAAACACAAAGCCCGAGCACCAGCAAGTGTTTCCACTATTCCCGCACGCTGAACTTGCTCAAGGAATAGTCGGGCACTTCGAGGTGAGAAAAACGCAACGCACGCATCAACATTCTTTTCCTCTAGCGCGGTTTTTGCTGCTGCTGTCATTTGTTCAATCGGTGTTGCACGATACAGGGTTTCACGGCGCGCCCGAACGCCCCCTTTTTCCAGAACTCGCACAAGATCACCCTGCCTGATGCTCCCCGCCGCATGATAGATTAATGCGTCTAAAACATCATCAGCGGCGATATCACCAAGAATAAGCTCTGCCAAACTCACCCCATCCCCTTTGGCAATGCGCACATCGGAAAACCCGACAGATAAGGCTGCTGTGTGTGTGGCGGGGCCAATTGCATAAACCGGCAAAGTTGATATTGAGTTTTCATCGCTCTCGCCCACTCCAGCTTGGCCCAAGGCGTGTAACAAAGAGCGTACCCCATTTGCTGATGTGAATGCTAAACCTGTAATGTTTTTGAGATTAGGCGTTACATCATTAAATCTGATTTGCATCACTGGTGACAAAACCGTTTGCAAACCAACTTCCTTTAACAACACTTCAAATGCGCTACCATCCGGTTCGGGACGTGTAATAAGAACCACCACTCACGACTCCAGGCTGACAGATTTTTTGATTTCCAAAGCCGCTTGTGTGCCCATTTGATGGGCTTGTCTCAAAATGTCTTGAGACAGGTCAGTAAAATTTTCAGGTATCTGCTCAAAAATTCGCGAAACCTGGTTTCGACTATCTCCGTTTAAAGATAAATATTCACCATCAAACTTAATATTTTTTCCTACGACCCGCGCATATCCCGCAATCGGAGTTTTGCATGATCCATCTAACGCTGCCATAAAGGCTCGTTCGATGGTAACGCATAATGTCGTTACCGGGCACGCAATTTTTTGTGCAAGCGCCAACGCTTCATCATCATCTTCGCGGGCCTGTACACATAAAGCACCCTGGCCAACTGCTGGCAACATCTGATCGATCTCCATCACATGTTGGATTTCATCTTGCAATCCAAGCCGATTTAACCCGGCGACGGCTAAAAAAGTACCATCAACGTCACCCCTTTTTGTTTTTTCAAGACGTGTACTGACGTTACCGCGCAATGGTTTACAGTTTAAATCAGGGCGACGCAAAAGCGTTTGCGCTTTGCGCCGGACGGATGCTGTTCCAAGTAATCCACCTTCCGGCAGTTCCCATGGGGACTTCACTTTCGCACTGATAAATGCATCACGCGGGTCCTCTCGAGGCGGAATTGCTGCAATCACAAGTCCATTCGGGCATTCGGCCGGCATATCCTTTAAGGAATGGACCGCAAATCGAGCCCGTCCATCAAGAAGCGCATCTTCAATTTCTTTTGTAAAAAGTCCTTTACCGCCAATTTCCGCAAGAGACCCGATAAGGTTTTTATCACCTGTGGAAACAAGCCCCAGGATTGGAAAATTTTCTTTGAACCCACCATTCGCAGCGTCTGACATAGCGAAAAGCATTTTACCAATCAGCTTTGCCTGAACCATAGCCAAGCTTGATTGGCGGCTGGCTATGGGAAATGTATGTGTCGTCGGCAACATCATGAGCCTATTATTATAATCAAATGGACGCCAGCAAATATTCAGCAACATCTTTAGTAACCGCGCAAGCGACACATAGCCACCACTGAAATGGAACCTTTGACCTTAAAGGATCACTCATCGGCTGAAAACACATCCCAAAACACATCTCAGGCACTTTTTGACACAGGGGTGTTGCCTGTTTTATGTTTTCGGGATGAGAACCATTCTTGACATTATCTGTTAAAGCCCAAACAGAAGGCTGATTGTGAGAGCCAGTAACATGTCAAAACCCCTTACTGTTTTAGGAATAGAAACCAGCTGTGATGATACAGCAGCAGCAGTCATTCGCTGGCAACCTCGAGAACAGGAAGATATTCCCCACGCCGCACAATCGCAAATTCTCTCAAACGAAGTTTGGACTCAACATGAGGATCACAAAACCTTTGGAGGTGTTGTCCCTGAAATAGCGGCACGCAGTCATGTCGAACGCATTGACGGTATTATTATGCGTGCCATGGAAACAGCTAATCTATCATTTGATCAATTGGATGCAGTTTGTGTAACTGCTGGACCAGGGTTAATAGGCGGTGTCCTGGTGGGACTGACCACCGCAAAAGCGATTGCGATAGCACATAATCTCATCTTGATACCGGTCAACCATCTGGAGGGGCACGCCCTTTCTGTACGAATGACCGAAGATGCGCCCTATCCTTATCTCTTATTGCTTATTTCAGGCGGCCACACGCAACTCATCAAGGTCGATGAATACGGCTCATACCACCGCATGGGCACCACCATAGATGATGCGGCAGGAGAAGCTTTTGATAAAACTGCCAAATTACTAGGCCTTGGCCAGCCAGGCGGACCACACATCGAAGAACTGGCAAAAAAGGGTAATGCTGAACGATTTAGCCTACCGACACCATTACAAAAAAGACCAAGCTATGACTTTTCGTTTTCTGGCCTGAAAACCGCGGTTCGGTTGGTTGCAGAAGGCCTTCACGAACCCAGCCCGCAAGATATTGCTGATATTGCAGCTGGTTTTCAAAAGGCATCTGCCAACCATCTGGCGAGCAGAACGGGTCGCGCAATGCTGGCATTGAGTGATGGCCCAGCATTCTCAAAGAGCAAAGGCCTCGCACCTCGACTTGTGGTTGCGGGCGGGGTCGCAGCAAATGGAGCCATCAGGCAAACCCTTGATCAAACTTGCCAAAAGCAAGGTTGGAAAATGATTGTTCCGCCTCCGAAATATTGTACTGACAATGGGGCCATGATCGCTTGGGCTGGTTTAGAGCGCCTCGCCACAGGAAGAACCTTACCCCGCAAAGAATCTCTATCATTTACTCCGAGGGCGCGCTGGCCACTAGCCCCGCCACCACAAGGGCAAACCTTCGGGGGTGGCAAAAAAGGTCCTAAAGCATAGCCTGCCATATCTGACCATCCACAAATATTAACCAGTTAAGCTAACCAAATTTTCAGGTGATTAGGACATTATGACATCAATCAGTGGGGGCCGCTGGCAACGCTAACGGGATTAAAAACAGGATATGGATTTGGCAGACTCATCAACAAACAACATTTCTGACAAAAAACAACCATCTGAGCTTCTTGCCGTAAGGGGTTCTGATGACAAGTTGAGATTTGTTAACGCAGAGTTTGCAGAATTTTTCGGCATCTCTGCAGAAAAATGGATTGGGCTAGAATTTACGCCCGGTGGGCAAAGTAATACACGCGA
>CAZGVP010000213.1:0-5484 GCA_964529135.1 uncultured Caulobacterales bacterium
CTCGTCCGGACTCCCAAAACTCCGTAAAGCGTTCAGGGCTACCCGGCTGCCAGTTGGTGATTTTGGGGCCCACCCCAAAATCACCGCTAATAACGGCCCTCTTAAAACAACAATGCAACGCACCTCTTGGATAGAACTCGAGAACTGTACGGGCAAACACCAAGTGTTGGATAACTATCCCCTATGTTTTTTTCCGTGGTAGACTGATGAGAGCCGTCGTGTTTTATCCGGGATCATCTTGGTTATTCGAGATGGCCAAAAAGGAACCGCACCCAATAATAGGGGTGTATAAAGGCAGCTTGAGCTCAAAACTACATGATATCTTGGATGATCCATCTCAATGTGCCTGACGGCAGGACAAGTTAACGGCCATACCCGTGCGTAACACCTAGCTATTTTTACGGCAGAAAAACATGCAAAAACTTCGGTTCACTACCATCGTACCGATAGCGAATGGATAGTTGTATCTCAACTCAATAACGCCGCCTCAGTGCATGTGACTTTCTCGCCTTTGATATGGGAGAAAATCCACCATTGGCTGGCTAGGCCCTGGCTTTCATCATCGGGGTGAGTGGATTCATGGCTGTAATAGCAGCCTTCATTGGTGGTGACCGCAAAACAACCGGGCAGGAATTGCGGGTCTTCATACTCAAAACAAATACGCGCCTTGATAATTTCCCAGGTGCCTTTCACATTCAGCCCACCACCAGCATAGGCGAGTGTGCCGTCGGTGAAATATGTTTCCTCGAACTGGATGGAACCATAGCGCTCAAGATAATCCCGGTAGAAACCAATATGGGTTTGCCCTGAAAATGCAATTTTCAACCCATCATCATCCATATAAATCGGCTCGGTAGTGGGTTGTTCCTGTGCAACACTCATTGCAACAGGGTGTAGAGCGACAAGCAATATCACCATGAATGATAGAATGGCACGATTGGTCATGATGGTGACGCCTCCAGAAAATTTCTGATCCCCGCAAACGTATCTTTCCAGCCCTGTATGCACCCTTGGTAAAACTCTTCAGCAATTGCGTCTGATGGAAACCCTGAATTGAGGACCGTCAGGCGAGTGCTCCCTTCTTCTGGTTTCATATCAAACCGCACCGCCATGTCTTGGATGCTGAAGGGGTGTTTGCCGAACGACGCCATATACCGATAATTGGTGATTTCAAACGTTTTGCCGGGATCAAAAACGACAATCTCCCCAACGGAGCACATGTCTGGCTTGTCTTCATCTTCGCCCCAGGCCAGCGCATAGATGTCGCCTGTTTCAGGGATAACAATGGCACACGCCACACCCCACCAACCACGGATGGCACTGGGGGTAATCAGCATGGTAAAGACTTGCGCAGGACTTGCGGCGAAAACTTCAGAATGCGTAATTTCTCTCGTTTCCATGGCAAGCACCCTAGCATATCAAGTGGGGCTGGGATAGTTCGGTGCCTCTCTTGTGATCGCCACATCATGCACATGGCTTTCTTTCAGGCCTGCATTGGTAATGCGCACAAATTTCGCGCGCTTTTTAAATTCTTCCAGGGAAGGTGCACCCACATACCCCATAGAGGCACGAACACCGCCCACAAGCTGATGCAGGATCGGCGCGATGGGTCCTTTATGAGGCACGCGACCCTCGATGCCTTCGGGCACAAGCTTCATTTGTTCTTTGACATCGGCCTGAAAATAACGGTCAGCCGATCCACGGGACATAGCGGTGATTGAGCCCATACCACGATAGGATTTATAGGCGCGCCCCTGATAGAGGAATACCTCGCCGGGGGCTTCATCCGTACCCGCAAGAAGGGAACCAACCATTGCGCAATTGGCGCCAGCCGCCAATGCCTTAGCCATATCACCTGAATATTTAATCCCGCCATCGGCGATCACAGTTGCAGCGGACCCTTCAGCGGCGCGTGCAGCATCGGCAACCGCCGTTAACTGCGGCACTCCAACGCCGGCAACAATACGGGTTGTACAAATGGATCCCGGCCCAATGCCAACCTTGATGGCATCAGCGCCCGCATCAATGAGCGCTCGCGCGCCATCATATGTCGCAACATTCCCGGCAATAATCTGCGTTGCATTCGCGGCGCGTTTAATACGCGATACCTGATCCACCACTTTTTGCGAATGTCCGTGCGCCGTGTCGATAACAACCACATCACAACCGGCACTGATCAATGCTTCAACACGTTCATATCCTTCATCACCCACTGTTGATGCTGCCGCCACACGAAGGCGACCTTCACCATCTTTGCAGGCCAATGGGTGGGCTTCCGCTTTATCCATATCCTTGACTGTAATCAGCCCCATACACCGGAAATCATCATCAACGACAATCAATCGCTCAATACGATACCGGTGGAGCAGTTTCATCGCCTCCTCACGGCTGACACCTGGTTTAACAGTGACCAAATTTTCTCTCGTCATCAGCTCACTGACAGGTTGATCGAGATTATCTGCAAAGCGCATATCGCGGTTGGTTAAAATACCAACAAGCTTGCCAACACCATTAGCGTCTGGGTTTTCCACCACTGGAAAACCGGAAATTTGCAAATCGGTCATGATCGCCTTGGCGTATGCCAGGGTTGCGTCCGGCGTCAATGTTTTGGGGTTTACCACCATGCCACTTTCAAACCGCTTCACACGCGCAACCTGCTCGGCTTGCTCGGCAATACTCAAATTGCGATGAATAACCCCTATCCCACCATTTTGCGCCATCGCAATGGCCATGGCTGCTTCCGTTACCGTATCCATCGCAGAGGCGAGAAGCGGAATATTCAGTGTAATATTTTTTGTCAGGTGCGCCGTCACATCAACACCTGACGGCATTACCTCTGAAGGGCCAGGTTCCAACAACACATCATCAAAAGTAAGGGCATCGCGAATTTGCATAGGTGTAAATCCTTAAAATTTCGATGGAATAAAAAATGGCGCAGCTTCTTCGACTGACCGGATATTAACAATTCGCTGCTCATCGTCACAAATTGCATTTGCGGCCGCTGCCATTTTACCGTCTCGCTTCAATATTTCGTCTGCAATGGAGACAATCAACGTATTGGGATAGGCAGTGGGCGACGCATCAGCAATGGCGCGCGCAATAATATTTTCATCTGCATCAGGATTATGTATGCATGCCGCAATAAACGCCGTTGCTGTAGAACGGCTAATCCCGGCCCAACAATGAGCAAGTAAACCCATTGCGGGGTTCCATTCGCACAAAAACTCAATCAAAGCAAAAACATGGTTTTCTTCCGGTGTTACATACCCATCGATATGCTTGCGAATATCATCCAGTTCCACCTTGTGATGATCTGGCAATGGCAACCCTTCAAAAACAGGAAACTGCGTACCAGGCCCCAGCAGACTTACAACTTTCTCAGGCCTGTGTTCGGCAACAACTTCATGTGAAAGTGCGAGAGAAGATACATGTATTTTCATGAGGCTATGAACCTTTCAACAATCGCTTTGCCAGGGCAGCCAACATCAAGTTCAATTGCAGCGTTTACAGCCAGTGTTATACGCTCTTGTGCTAATAAATTTTGTTGCTGCATCACAAAATCTGCCCCTAGTGCATAGTCAATACCAGAACCTCCGCCCCACAACCGATTTGCAGGCACTTCGGATAATGCCAAATGGGTATCAAAGTCCCAAATTCCACCTTTAGAATGCACAATCATCCCCTCAACACCATAGGAATTGGACGTGTCGTTATTCTTCTGCTGGCCAAGATTATATTTTGAATATCGAGAACGCAGAAAATCGAATACATCCAGTACTGACTCTGTTGTTTTCGGAAACTTATCTTCACTCAATTGAAGATAATGACGGTATACGCACTCACTACCAGACAGTCCCAAAGCCCAGTTACCAAACTTCAACCATTTGTTTTCGCTGCCTGGTGCCGGAGTATCGCCAATCGTAGCACGGTCGTTACAGCCTAGCCATACCTGGTCTTCCGATTTATCGTAAAGAGCACAAATAATTGTCATAATCTTTCTTCTCTTAACTCTTACCCCGAAGTCATCCCTTGAAACCAAGGGCAACCACATACATTTCCGCTGACCCAGCTCGACTGGCTTTCGGTTTGGCGTGCTTCACTGTTGTAAAATTATGCTTCAATGTTTTCAAAAGTGCACCTTCTGCACCACCTTGCAAAACTTTACACAAGAAATCACCGCCCGGCACCAACACTTCCATTGCAAATTCAAGAGCCGTTTCCGCCAGCGCAACAATGCGAACATGGTCCGTTGGTCTGTGCCCGGTCGTTGGGGCCGCCATATCAGACAAAACAACATTTGCCTTGCCACCCATCGTCGCTTTTAATTTTTCCGGGGCGTCATCATCGAGAAAATCCATTTCCAGCACATCAGCGCCAGCAACAGTATCCATATTGAGATAATCAATCCCAATGACCTGGCCGCTCTCACCAACTTTTTTTACGGCCACCTGACACCAACCACCTGGCGCACAGCCAAGATCCACGATACGCGCGCCCCGCTTCAGAAGATCAAATTTCTCGTCCAACTCAATCAATTTATAGGCCGCGCGTGATCTATATCCTTCGGCTTTTGCTCTCGCCACAAAAGGATCATTCAACTGCCGGCGTAGCCACAAGGTTGAAGAGGTTTTCCGATATTTTGCTGTTTTTACGTTCACCGTCAGATCTCGAAGGCCATCACCAGCCTTTTTTTCAGGTAGTTTTTTACCTGATTTTTCTGCCACAGATTTACGTGTGCGCTTTTCCGGCTCCTCACCAAGAGCAGTCTTGGCAATATCAAGCTTTGGACGTTTTTTAGGTACGCCTTTTTTAGATCCCGGGCTGCGGGATTTTTTCGCCGGTTTTCGGCTTGCGTGATTAGGGGGATGCGCCATGGCGTTCTATAGCGGCAGAGTAGCGAGTCGAAAAGCCCCTCTCCTTCACTTTGTGAAGCTAGTGAGCAATAGCCCCCCGTTTTCATCGATATAGACCACACATTGCCACATTTTCAGCATGGTTTTCCGCTATACGGGTGTTATACACTGATCAATCGCCTCTATGGGAACAAAACACATACGTCTCCCTTCTTCTTGTGCGATTTCTGGTTGTTTCACAAAATGGTCTACCTTCGTAGATCCTCACCAAAGGAAAATTTCATGTCATTAATGGATATGGTCACCAAAGCCGTGGCCGAAAAAGCAATGGACCAACTACAAGGCGGAGCAGGTATCAATGCAGATCAAGCCAAAAGCATGTTACCAATGGCAGCCGCCATGCTAATGGGCGGCCTAAAGAAAAACGCGCAAAACACAGATGGCGCGCAAGCCCTGTCTAATGCCCTCGATAAGCATGATGGCGGCATTCTCGATAACCTCCAAAATCTTGCTGGCGGTGATGTTATTGGCGACGGCCAAAAAATTCTTGGCCATGTACTCGGTGGTAAACAAGAAAACGCAGTACAGGCCCTCGCCGAGGCCGGTGGCGTCACCGACTTCTTTCATAGCG
>CAZGVP010000214.1:0-5477 GCA_964529135.1 uncultured Caulobacterales bacterium
AGATCACTACTCGGAAAAAGTGATCTTTATTGATGGAGTTCCTGTTGGTTTGGATAATACATCAAAAATAGATGGTGTTCGACGTGAAATGTGGCTCCTCCACTGCACTGGTGCCATGGCGATGGCGCGTGATACACCGAAAGATACGGGCGGTACGGAATTTTATATAACACTCCAGCCGCAGCGATATCTTGATCGCAATTTGACTGTATTTGGTAAAGTCATTGATGGTATGCAGCACTTACAGGCGCTGACTCGTCAAGCGCCGCCAGAAACCGAGGAAGACCCGCTGGGTGAAACTATAATTCGGGCCTGGATGGGTGATCAGTTACCTGAAGGAGAGGTTGCACCGGCGTGGCAGGTGTTGCGCACTGAAACCCAAACCTTTGCCGAATATGTAGAATCCCGCCGCAATCGCCCGGAAGCATTTTTCTACCATAGGCCCGATCATATCGATGTGTGTCAATTATCAATCCCGGTTCGCGAAAAGCCAGCGAAAATAGATGAACCCGCAACTGAGTAAGCCTCAGATTGATTTGACCAGTATCTATACCGCTTACTACAAAAAATGCTTGGGTTTTTTAATAGGGTCGATACAAACGGCGCTATAGTAAATGGTAATGAGGATTTGGCCCATGCGTATACTTTGTTCCAATGATGATGGTATTCATGCTCCTGGCATGGAAGTGATGGAGCGAATTGCCCGTACCCTAAGCGATGATGTGTGGACTGTTGCACCTTTGGTGGAACAGTCTGGCGCGTCGCGCGCCATGAGCTTGCACCAGCCTATCAGGATTCACGAGTTTGGCGAAAAGCGTTTCGCTGTTGCGGGTACTCCTACTGATGCGGTGATGATGGGGGTTTCTAAAATTCTCGAAGACAAAAAGCCCGACCTTATATTGTCCGGCGTCAACAACGGGCAAAACGTTGCTGAAGACCTGACCTATTCTGGCACAGTGGCGGCGGCATTAAAGGGGATGGTGCTTGGCATACCATCAATTGCGCTTTCGCAATCCCGGTTCGACCGGGCCAAGGTGCATTGGAAAACTGCTGAACAGCATGCGCCGGCGATCCTCAAAAAATTGATTGATCGGGGTTGGCCTGGGAAAGTCATCATCAATATCAATTTTCCTGATGTGCCACCTGAGGAAGCCGGTGAAATTGAGATCACTCGCCAGGGGCAGCGTGATGCGATGTCGCTCTATTCTGAGGAGCGCACAGATTTGCGAGGCCAGCGCTATCATTGGTTTGGGTTTAGAGGGCGACAATCTAATCCCCCAGAGGGTACTGATCTGAGGGCGATCTATGATGGCCGTATCTCCATTATGCCCGTTCATCTGGAATTAACCCATGAAGAAACCCGAGAAAATTTGAAGGGTTTGTTCTAATCTGGCCATTGGGTATTGCTTGTAAGTGGCTCGCGGTAAGAGCCTTTATTAGGGGCATGTCGCAAAGGATAGCTGATCTGCCAACTTTGTTCTAAAGTGGCATGAAAAATGGACATAAGGGGCTGTTATTAAGGTCTGTTAACCTCGTGTTAACCTAAAAGGCGGAGCGTCTTTTATGATCAGTTTACCTTGCTGAATGGGGCGTTACATCATTAGGTAGTATTTTAATGATGCAATTGCGTCCAAGGCAATAAAATTACGGAGAGGGAATATGTTTAATTCTCGATCAATTCTGGCTTCAGTTTCCTTGCTTGCGTTAACCGCATGTGGGGCGAGTAGTAATTCCGCACCAGTTGTGTATGGCACCGAGCCAGCAACAGGGCGCATTTACAATTCTCCTGCTGAGATCTATCTGGAACAGCAGGGAGGGCGTGGCCCAACCTCATTACAGAGAACTGGTGCACCTATTCAGGCTCAAAATCAGATTCAAAACAGACCTGATTATCAGCAGTCTGTTTATGCGCAGCCTGTGCAATCTCAGGCAGGCTTGTCTCAAGATGGCCGTCAGGGGGTTCGTATTTATAATGCGCCTCCATCTGCAACGGTTGTTCAAGGGCAGGTCCAGCAAGCTCCGGTTGGTCGTGTGCTTGCGCAACAAACACCGATCCAACAGGTTCCGATTTCTGGTGATCCTGTAAGATTAGGTTCATATGGTGAAACTGTTGTACAGCAGCCTGTTTATCGTGGCTTACCGGATGCGCCCGCTTATCGCAACATTCCGCAACGGCTCTCTTCTACGCCAACGCAACTACAGTCTGCATCTCCATTAGTCGGGGGAGGCACAATCACAGTGCAGCCGGGAGATACGGTATACGCTCTCTCGCGGCGTACGGGGTATGCACCTCAGGATATTATTAATGTGAATCGTATGGCTCCACCTTATGCACTTTCGGTAGGTCAGCAGATATTATTGCCTGTTGCTGGTTCTACTGGTGCTGTTGCCAATGCTGTAGTTCGTAACGACCCTTATCGGGCACCGGTTTCAAATAATGTTGTTTCGCGATCTATCGCTTATAGTGAGCCGACGATATCGGCACCGGCGATCTCAAGGGAAGTTATTGCTCGAGACGTTTTGTATTCAGTAACGCCGGGTGATACGCTTTATTCTATTGCTCGAAATAATGGTGTCTCGGTTCAATCCATAGCAAATGCAAATCGGATTGGCACGCCATACACATTGACTGTTGGGCAGCAATTATTGCTCCCTGCGGTTCCTGTGGGCCAAGCTACGCGCCAATCTACTTATCAGGCGACACGCCCAGCTCAACAATTGCAAGCAAGAGCGGTTCCTCAAACAGTTCCTGCTAATAAGAATATCGAAAGTATCACGCGTGAGGCGTCTTACACAAAACGCACCCCTGTTAATCCTGCGACACAGTTTAGCTGGCCCATCAAAGGCTCGGTGATTGCTAATTACGGCGCTGGTGGCATTGGTCGTCGCAATGACGGTATAAATATCGCAGCTCCACAAGGGACGACTATTCGGTCAGCGGCAGCAGGTGAAGTTGTTTATCGCGGCTCTGAACTTGATGGTTATGGAAATCTCTTATTGATCAAGCATGATGGTGGTTATGTTACCGCTTATGCCCACAATGATGTCATGCTGGTGCGTAAAGGCCAAAAGGTCAAAAAAGGTGCGATTATTGCCAAGGTTGGAAAAACCGGCGCAGTGAGCGAGCCTCAATTACACTTTGAAATTCGCCAGAATTTAAAATCGGTTGATCCGTTGCAATTCCTGACATCGAACTAAAAATAACAATAAAAGATCGAAGACAATTAACGAGCTGCTTGCAGCTCGTTTTTTTGTGCTATAGCCCGTTGTAAAGTTCAGATGGCCATGGAAACGAAAATGAAAATATTACAAGAGCTTGGTGTTGATCTATCCGTGATTGGCGATGCATCGCCGTTTGAGGTTCATTCTCCTGTTGATGGACAGTTATTGAGTAAAGTGAGTTCCCACTCGGATAACGCTGTTGAGGAGAGTATCGCGCAGTCTCGTGAGGCATTCTTGCAATGGCGTCGTGTTCCTGCCCCCCGAAGGGGCGAATTGGTGCGCCTTTTAGGCGAAGAGCTACGCGTCCATAAAGAAGGGCTCGCAGAGCTTGTGACGCTGGAATGCGGAAAGATTTATTCTGAAGGCCTGGGTGAAGTTCAGGAGATGATCGACATTTGTGATTTTGCTGTTGGTCTATCGCGCCAGCTCTACGGATTGACGATTGCGTCTGAGCGCCCCGGCCATCATATGCGCGAAATGTGGCATCCGCTTGGTCCTGTGGGGATTATCTCAGCGTTTAATTTCCCTGTTGCTGTGTGGGCGTGGAATGCAGCCTTGGCACTCATTTGTGGAAACTCATGCGTATGGAAACCATCAGAGAAAACACCGTTAACGGCATTAGCAGTCCAAGCCCTGTTTGATCGTGCGGTAAAGAAATTTGGTGATGCCCCGATGGGACTCAGTGCGGTTGTGATCGGTGGCCGTGATGTTGGGGAGAAGCTTGCGGATGATAAACGGTTGCCGTTAATTTCCGCTACAGGTTCTTGTCGGATGGGTCGTCAATTGGGTCCGCGCGTTGCAAGCCGGTTCGGCAAATCTCTCTTGGAATTAGGAGGTAACAATGCTGCTATCGTTACTTCATCGGCGGATATGGAGTTGACGGTTCGGGCTATCTGTTTTTCTGCAGCAGGAACAGCGGGTCAACGTTGTACCAGCCTCAGGCGTCTATTCTTACATGACACAGTTTACGACGAATTTTTGCCGCGTCTGAAATCAGCTTATGAGACCCTTGCAGTGGGTAATCCATTAAACCCTAAAACCTTGGTGGGCCCGCTCATTGATGAGGAGGCATTCAAGGCTATGCAAGCGGCTCTCACAAATGCGCGAGAACAGGGAGGTGACGTTATTGGCGGAGAGAGGGTTAGCGTTGATAATGCTACACAAGGGTTTTACGTTCGTCCGGCTATTGTTGAGATGGAGGCGCAAACTGATATCGTCTTATCTGAAACCTTTGCCCCAATTATCTATGTTATGAAGTATACGGATATTGATGACGCGATAAATCAACAAAACAGTGCATCACAAGGGCTCTCCTCGTGTATATTTACAACTGATGTTCGTCAGAGCGAATATTTTCTCTCTGCTATAGGATCTGATTGTGGGATAGCAAATGTGAATATTGGCCCGTCTGGTGCAGAAATTGGTGGGGCATTTGGCGGGGAGAAAGAAACGGGTGGTGGGCGTGAAAGCGGTTCTGATGCCTGGAAAGCCTATATGCGCCGCCAAACCCAAACGGTGAACTATTCCAGTGAGTTACCCTTGGCACAGGGCGTGAAGTTCGATATCTGATCAGTATAACATAATTAGGAGTATGCGTTCATGGATCACGGCAAAAACGAATTCTCATCCAATGAAAGCCTTAAGGCGCGCCGCGACATTGCGCTGCCGGTGGGGTTGCCATCAAAATCGGGAATCTATGCAGTTAAAGCGCAAGGTGCAGAGCTCTGGGATGCAGATGGTAAACGTTATATCGATTTTATCGGTGGTATCGGGGTTTTAAATGTTGGCCATGCCCACCCCAAAGTCGTTGAGGCTATTAAAAAACAGGCTGATGCGTTTATCCATACCTGTTTTGGGATCGCGCAATATGAAAGTTATGTTGAACTTGCTGAACGTTTGAATGCGTTGGCTCCGGGGGGGACACCTAAAAAAACGGCATTGTTTAATTCTGGGGCAGAAGCGGTTGAAAATTCTATCAAATTTGCCCGCCGTATTACTGGCCGTCCGGCAACGATCGCTTTTGAAGGGGCATTTCATGGGCGTACTCTACTAGCGGCAACGCTGACCGGTAAGGCCAAACCTTATAAAGTTGGATTTGGGCCATTAGTGCCTGCAGTTTTTCATGCGCCGTATCCGGACGAATATCGCGGGTTAAAGACGCAAGGGTGTCTTTCTTGTCTCGATCATATTTTTAAAACTGCCGTGCCGGCTGAAGAAGTGGCAGCAATGATAATAGAACCAGTGCAAGGTGAGGG
>CAZGVP010000215.1:0-5452 GCA_964529135.1 uncultured Caulobacterales bacterium
CCAGGAGCCGCAGCAACGGCCACCGCACCAGCGGCAGGCTCAATACCATACTCTTCTTTTAGAAGGTCCTTAAGCTCTTTAGCTTCGAGAAGCGTCAACGCAACGATGTCTTCGGCGAGTTTTTTGATATCAGCCATGATATTTTACCTGTCTTTCTTGGTGTTTAATCTTGATTTAATTTACAAAAGAGCCACTCCGCAGACGTGGCAAGAGTTTATCGGTTAAGCAGCTTCCCGCTCTTCCAGTGTTTTCAATATTCCAGCGATATCGCTGGCAGGGGCTCCAATAGCGCTAGCAATGTTGGATGCCGGAGCACCAACGCAACCTACGATAGAAGCAATCAGCTCTTCACGAGATGGCATAGCAGCAAGCGCCTTAACGCCAGCAGCATCCATAATCTCGGCACCCATGGCACCGCCCTTGATTTCAAGATTCTCGTTAGCTTTAGCAAATTTGGCAACGATCTTGGCAGGGGCAACCGGGTCCTCAGCATAAACAATCGCCGTTGGCCCCTCAAAATAGGTGGCGACGTCACTTTGCTCACGGTCCTTAATAGCAATTTTTGCAAGGCGGTTTTTAATTACCTTCATCGTTGCATTAGAACCGCGTAATTCATTACGCAGGCCGGACATTTCATCAACAGAAAGGCCTTTATTCCCGACGATAACGACTACTGCGTTCTCATCAAAAACATTACCAATCCAGTCAACCATTTCCGCTTTTTCGGTTCTGTTCATCAGAATTCCTTTTTCCCCGCCATTAGGGGGAGTTCAAAGCTCACACATTACTCTCGCACCGAAAAACCGGCACAAATCGCCCTCAAGCGCGCACTCTTTCAAAATAAACGGAAAAACCAAAAAGGCTCCCCGTAAAACGAAAGAGCCTGTCCAAATCAACCAAGGAAACTCGCCCCCAAATTTTGGGACCCGTCTCCGATATGGCTTCTATCTATGGCTGGAAATTAAGATCCTAATGTTATGGACCACCAACCGTCTGGGACAGGAGCGCTTCTCAAAGCGATGGCGGTTTATACATAAGGCTGGATGGAATGCAAGAGGGATTTTCACCCTCTTGCTATTGAATTAACTCAAGCGCACCAAAAGCACTAAACTTGATTACTCATCACCCAGTTTCAACGCACTGTATTGCTTAACACTGCCACGTTGAAGGCGCATAAGCGCTGCAGCCTTGTCAGAGTTTTTGATTTTATCAATCTTCTTTTCAAAATCACGCACAGACGTAACGGGTTGATTGTCCAACTCCAGAATAACAACACCAGTCTGTAAGCCAGATCGCGCAGCTGGGCTACCAGGTTTTACAGCAGTAACAACCACACCACGAACATTATCGTCCAGACGATAGCGTTGGCGATTTTCATCAGTAATGGTGGAAACCCGAACACCCAGCTCCTGCGCAGTTGATTCATCCGGGAAATCATCTTCGGCAGCAGTAACACTCTGTTCTTCATCGCGCTTGCCAAGTGTAACCGTCAAAGTGCGGTCCGCACCATCGCGAACAACTTTGACTTTTACCGTACGCCCTGGTGGCATCGTAGCAATTCGGCGCGATAAATCGTTTGGACCCTTAACATCGCTACCATCTAATGCGGTAATAATATCACCGCTTTCAACGCCACCTTTTTGAGCCGGCGTTCCCGCAATAACATCATCAACCAAGACGCCATCCGTGTTGGCAAGCTCCAACGCATCGGCAATATCCTGCGTCACTGGTGCCAATGATATTCCCAACCCCCCTCGGGTCACTTTCCCGCCGTCAATTAACTGCTCAACTGTGGATTTGACAGTGGAGGCTGGGATCGCAAAACCGATACCGACGCTACCACCATTGGGTGAATAAATCGCCACGTTAACACCGACCACACGTCCGGACAGATCGAATGCCGGACCACCAGAATTTCCTCGATTTATAGCGGCATCAATCTGGATATAATCAACATATTGTTGTTGGCGATTACGCCCACCAATGGCTGATACGATCCCGCTCGTAACGGTACCCCCAAGTCCGAACGGATTACCTACCGCAACAACCCAATCTCCGACGCGAAGGGATGACTCCTCAGCAAACGATACAAATGGTTGTTTTGTGTTTTCACGAACTTTCAAGACAGCCAGGTCAGTGAACTCATCAGAACCGACAATCTCGGCATCTAATTCTGTGCCATCTGAAAGAGCAATTTTTACGCTAGTGGCATCTTCGATCACATGATGATTAGTGACAACATGGCCATCGGCATCAATAAAAAAACCAGATCCTTGTGCTTCAGCACGCTGAACACCATCATCTTCAAAGGGGTCATCATTATCGGGGCCTTCTTGTGGCACCCCCGGGAAGCCAAAAAAGCGCTCGAAACCTTCAGGCAATCCACGAGGGCGGCTTGGTCTCTCCACCTCGCGCTCAACAAGCACACTGACAACTGCGGGGCTGACCCGCTCAACCACATCTGCAAAAGAAAAACCTGCAATCTGACGGGCCGGTAATGGGGCGATCGGCTGAGCTGCCTGCACGGTCGCTACAGTAGCAATCGTTTTCGCCCGCGCTGTTCGATCAACCAGGCTCGGCATTGTCATCGCCAAAACGCCGAGAGCCACGCCACCAGCCAGAAATCCCAACTTTGTCTTTGTGTGGTAAGGTTTTGTGTGATTTGTTGTGTTCATACTCATAAATTCAAAAAGCCTCTTATTGCTTCAGCACATGCCAGATTATGTAGGTATAGATTACCCGATGCGCTAGATGTTAATCGCTATGCCAAGACTAGGGCTTTAGCAAGGCACACCCAATCATGACGCGCCAAACAGAGGGAGTTTCAAGATGAAATGACGCAAATTTGACCAGTTGTGCTACCATTGAGAGAAAGCAGACAACTATCCTCTAGTTAAAGCAGTAGCAGCTCCCATTTTGCCTATAGCCCCTCTCCTCTCTTTACCTTGGCCTCACTCTCTACACCCCAGGAAAATAGACCTGCTCCATTGTCACGAAACCAGTTTCGCGCCCTTCGTGCATCAACATCAAGGCTTGCTAATAACCGCCAATAGGCGGGAGAATGGTTAAGGTGCACAAGGTGCGCACATTCATGGGCCGCCACATACTCAAGAATGGCCGGAGGTGCCAGTATCAATCGCCAGCTATAAGACAATGTGCCATCTTCACTGCAGGACCCCCACCGCGAGCGCGTATCACCGATACGGATTTTCCCGCGTTTAACCCCAACACGGTCACTATAATAATCCGATTGTTGAATAAGAACTCGCCTCGCCTCACGTTTCAACCAATCCGTAACACGCCGGTTCACATGAGCATCATCACCACCAACAACAAGCTCTTGCATCCTATCAGGGAACTCAGGCGGATTGATCCTGATAAGAGATCGAGCGCCCCCCTCCTTGCGAATTTTGCAATCCTCTCCGCGATAAGGAAACACCTGTCCTTCAGCGAACATTTGGGCACAGGGGCCTGCTTTTAATTCCTCACTGATCCAGCCTGCCCTCTCCTGTGCAAATTTGATTGCGTCCGGGAGAGAACGTTTTGAGGGAGCTGTAATGTGCACAATGCCCGTTAGACTATCGACACGCAAAATCAGCCGCCGTGCGCGACGATTAATTTTCGCACGCACAGGCGCCACCTGATCACCTAGGTCTATTTGCGATTCGACAACAAGCATAACCGACAATAGAACAATCCTGAATCAAGGTCACGTTATGATAGGTCGTGTCTCAGTTTGAATGTGGATCAGGTATTGGCCGATTATGTTGAAGAAGTCGTAGATTGAGTCGCGCTGACGAAATACGACGATAGTGTCTGATCTTTCATCACGTTGCTGGCGTAGCAAACGGACGGAGTTTTCTGAGTTTTCTAAGGTTTTGAGCGATAGCAGCGAGATAGAACTCATCTCTTGCCCCTGTTGGGCCGCGTAGTCGCAGCTGCCCGAGCTTTAAAATCCGCTTCAAGTGCGCAAACAACATTTCGACTTTCTTCCGTTCACACCTTGATATGATGTACCTATCAGTCTTTGCGATTTCGCGGGCCATGTCTCTTGCACCTTCATGAACATAGCGCAAGATTTTCCGCGTTAGCTGGGCATATGCACCTAGCCAAAATTAAAAACCGTGACGGTAGCATTGCGGTGATTGCTGACGCCCATTCGACCTGTCTAACGTAACGCTTCTCTTTGCAGATGGCGATTAAGCAGGTGATAAACTCAGCGCTGCCATGCTCCGAATGGATGGTCCGGAAATCAAAATCGTTCGGCATTCTGATCATGCAAAAGGTTTCGTTGTGATTGCACGCCGTTGGGTTGTCGAGCAAACATTGGCATGGTTCGGGCATTGCCGAAGGCTTGCATAAGACTGGGAAAAACTGGCAAAAAAACGATAGCCTCATCTGAAGCCTGGATGCTTATCTCATCCATCAGAAGAACATCACGCTACATCGCAATGCGGTTATATGACTTTTGAGTCAGCCTCTGAGACAGAAGAAAAAATCTTGATATCATGCAAGGAGTTCTGTAGCGGCGACTTCACTGGCTTCGAGTGCACCTTCGAGGTATCCGCCAAAGTGAGCAGCCGTTTCAGTTGAAGCCATAACCAATTGGCCGTCCCATAAATTCATCAGGGAATCGGGCCGACCGTAAACTGGGTGGCCGTTTACTGGCGTTAAATCTAAGGGCGTCGCAGTTTCTGGTTCGAACGCCCAATCTTGAACAACTATTTCAATAGGTGTGCTGGCTTGTTTTCCAAAAAGCCGGACCAGTTGTGCCTGACCCTGTTCGGCTAGCTCTTTATTTTTATCTTTACGCATCTTCGCGTTGACGCCGAAGAATCCAAATAATGCATAGGGACCGCCTTGTGCGGGGGAGGCATCATGAATTTCCACCATAGGTCCCTTACGGCTCATGGCATCGCCTGAAAGACCTGCATGTCGCCAGAACGGGTCTTTATATATGGCGAGAAGTTTCGCGTGTCCGGCCATCCATGTTGGAATGCGTCGTAAAGCTTCTACTGCGTTTTTGGGAAGTCTGGTGTTGAACTGAATATTTTCGGCAACAACTCGCGGCGGAATTGCCAATGCTGTTTTCTTACTCGTGACTGTGCTTAGCGAGCCATCCGCTGCTTCGAGTGTTGTTTCAATGAGGCCATCGTTTCTGGTCATCATCGTGGCGCGTTTATTCAGGTGCAATCTGTTGGACTGTAAGTGTCCAACCAGGCAATCTGTCAGCGCTGATAAACCACCGATCAATCGATATGAGCCCTCCATTGAGGCGAACCCTTTACCTTGTTGCACATGGCCATAATCATCTTCGTAAGTGAGGGCGCCAGTAGCATATTGATAAAAAGCTGACAAACCAAACCTGTTGATGAGCGCTGCTATGCGCGGCTGTCCGGGCCAGAACCATGTGGGGCCAAGATCGAAATTTGTAAATTCGTCCCCGCACGTG
>CAZGVP010000216.1:0-5430 GCA_964529135.1 uncultured Caulobacterales bacterium
TTATTAACCCCTGCTAGAAGCCCACTCATATCCATATCCATACCCTGATAACCAGCATATTCTTGCAGCGTTACTATATCCTGCCTTTTCACAGAGGCTAAAACCGGTTTAAGATAATTTATAGAGTCGAGACGAAAAGGGGTCCTTAATGCTGGATCAAGACGTTAAGACGACTACGCCTGGTGGCACGCATGAAACTGACATGATCATTATCGGCGCTGGCCCAGTTGGACTTTTTGCGGTTTTTGAGCTGGGCATGCTCGGCATCAAAGCCCATGTGATCGATATTCTTGATCGCCCAGGCGGGCAATGTGTCGAGCTTTACCCTGAAAAACCGATCCTCGATATTCCCGCAATCAAATCCATCAATGGCGTTCAGTTAACGGCGCAACTTCTCGACCAAATCGAACCATTTGATCCTCATTTTCATCTCAATGAAATGGCCGCTTCGCTTGAGAAAATAGCTGACAACAAATGGCGCATCACCACGGATATGGACACGATCATTGAAGCGCCCGCGATTTGCATTGCTGCAGGCGGCGGATCGTTTCAACCCAAAAAGCCCCCTATTCCCGGCGTGGATGATTTTGAGGGACAATCTGTTTACTACGCAGTACGCAAGCGCGATATGTTCCGCGATAAGAATATAGTGATAGCTGGCGGCGGCGATAGTGCGCTGGACTGGACACTTAACCTGGAACCAATCGCCAAGAAAATTACACTCGTGCATAGACGACCAGAATTTCGAGCTGCGCCAGACAGCGTCGAAAAGATGCATGCACTCGTGGACGCGGGCAAAATTGATTTTCATGTAGCACAAATAAAAGGACTAACCGGGACAGGTGGACAAATTGAAGGCGTTAATCTCGAGAATGAAACAGATGGCGCATACACACTGCCCTGCCAGAACCTGCTTGCCTTTTACGGCTTGACTATGAAATTGGGACCCATTGCCGATTTCGGTCTTAACCTGTTAAAAAATCGCATTGAGGTTAATACAGAAAAATTCGAAACCTCAGAACCCAGTATATTTTGCATAGGCGATATGGCCTGGTATCCGGGTAAGCTAAAGCTTATACTTTCTGGTTTTCACGAAGCAGCCCTGATGGCCCATGCTGCTTTTCCTTATGTATTTCCCGAGAAAAAACTGAAATTTCAGCATTCAACATCATCGAAGGATCTTAAGGCGAAGGTTAGCGGGTAAGTCACCACTGATGTAAAATATCAAAACTTACGCTCAAGCATGTAAATAGGCGTCATTATTCTGGATATTGCTTTGAATTTCTGATCATTGCGATTCTGATAATCGCAGGTGACCTCAATCAGTCAATTGCAACACGTATTTCTTTAAAAGAAAGAAGGAGCAATTGGAAGATTACCAGTGGAACAATCAGGCATTAAGGGTAGGCTTACCCCCCTCCATCAAGCAAGCCCTCATCACCCTACCTTATTTTATCCAGATGCAACCGGTTTTTTAGTCAATCTCTTGATCGTACCAGAAAAGTTAAGGCAGGCTCGATCATCTGCTGTCATCAGGCCACGCACAAAAATAAGCGACTTGCCTGCACGCAGGACATCCCCCCTGGCCTCAATCAACTCACCTTCGCGCGCGCCAGACAAAAACTCCGATGCAAAAGATACAGTCACACCATAATTTTCGTCAAAATGATCGTGGGCAATCCCGAACAGGGCAAAGTCTGCAAACGCCATCAGGCAACCACCATGGATGACACCGCCTGCATTCATATGTTTGTGTTCTGCACGAAAAGCACAAACAGGCCCTTGCTCATCCACACGAAAATAGAACGGCCCCACAAGTTGATACTCGAACGGTTCCCTATCCCAGGTGAACCAGCCTTTAAATTCGCCGGTGGTTTCTTCAACGGGTTTCATACTCTGTTTCCATTACGCTTCAATACTATGGTGCTTACGCGATATCACCCGGCAGGGTAAGGCTTTCGTACAACCATATCAAATCATCAATCCACCATGAAATGTATAAAATATGCCGGGCATAATGTTACTCAAATTCGGGCACTGTAACTCAAAAAGAATCACTTAAAAATAGAACTTTACTTTTAAGGGGAGACGATATGGCCAAAAAGAAACTCGCAATTGCGGTTATTCATGGAATCGGCAGCCAGGGAGCTACGCGCCCTTCAACAACCAATAAACTTGTATTCTCAAAAAACCTGAACAAGCGGGTTAAACGAGAAATTGGCAATTCGGAATTTGACGACACAATTGCTTGGCGAGAAGTTTTTTGGGCGGACATATTACAATCCCGTCAACAGACTTATCTCAAAAAAATCAAACGCCGCACGCGCGGGGATGAAATGCGCTCTTTCGTATTGTGTAATCTCTCCGATGCATCCGCTTACAGGAAAACAAAAGACGATAAAGATACGACCTATCAAGACATTCATAAACGTGTTGCGAAAACTGTCAGCGATCTGGAAAAAGATACAGAGCCCGGCGCCCCCTTGATCGTTCTAGCCCATTCGCTGGGGTGCCACATCATGTCGAATTATATATATGATATGCAATCACGCCCCCCGCGCGGAACATCACCGTTCCAACAATTTAAAACCATGGGCGGTTTCATAACCTTTGGCTGCAACATACCCATGTTCACCTTCGCTTACCGCCCCGGCGACGTTATCCCGATTAGCTATCCCGGTGTTAATCTACCCAAAGAACAACAACAGTCACCATGGTGGCTAAACTTCTACGACAAAGACGATATTTTAGGTTTCCCATTAAAAGATATAGGCCCGAACTACGAAAAACTCGTCACCCGCAAAGAGCTAAAAGAAACCTCTATCAATGCCGGAAATGTTTTTTCATTCTGGAACCCACTCTCCCATAATGGCTATTGGAAAGATGATGATTTTTATCGCCCGGTAGCAAAATTTATGAAGCGATTTTTGTGAGGGATGAAAAAAGACACTTCAAACAAACCGCTTATAAAACAGGCCCGCGTTAGAGCGTTTCAGAGTATGAATTATCAACTAATCTCAAATTGATATTGTAGAAATTATCGAGTGCCCCATCACCCGGCTTCTTGTACAATCTCTTCTGCCAATCCCCTAATCCTTGTGAAGCGCTGGTGCACGGTGCCCCCGCCCACTCTGGTTCGCCCGAATGCAACAAGATATTTAATGCAATAAGTTATCATCAATGGCGCCATCATTACTGAAAGATACCGCAGAGATGTTTCAACTGATGCAATGCTCGGTACATTAATCAAATAAACAGCGCAAACAAAAATACAAACCGTCAAATAATTAACAAGTTTTCCAAGGGGGGAAACAGCGTTAGTAATGCTCAACAACACCAATGTAATCAAAAACAGGAAAAATCCAAACAACCCCAGATAATCCAGGAACCCACCAATAAATTCTAAAAATGCTCCGACCAATTCAGCAAAATCTTGCGCATCACCAAAAAAATTACTGATATTGTCTCGCACCTGCCCAAAGAATGATCGCTCGGATGCATCAGCTCCTGCGGCTATCAAATCAATCATTTATGATCCCCTATTGTTCATTTCTAACATCAGTTAAAGCCTAAACTTTACTCAAAATCACCACAAGACTGCCTTGCTTTTATCTCCCAACACAAATTCAACAGGTGCACATAACTAATTCGCCAAACCAGTTGACAATTATTGGCATGAGCGCTGCTAGGGTTTGATGAATAAAACCTTAATGGGCCCATAAAGCTCGGCAATCGCGGTAAAAAAGGGTATTGTACCAAAATGACACAGATCAGTACCATAAGTCAGGGGCCCGCCCCAAAATGAATCAAGATGCTGGCCTTATACAACGCCTCGGCGGGATTAATGTTGTTGCATTTGTTACATTTCTGCTGGTGCAATTGATTATCTGTTTTCCTGTCCTCTCTCATCTCACCAATATTTGGTTCACTGGCTCTGCCCACCATCATGGCGCTTTTGCCCTGCCCTTAGCCGGGTGGCTTATCTGGTATCGCCGGCAGGGCGCACCGCCATGCATCACCAATGCATCTTCGGTAAAACTCAGTACAGTAATTGTTATCCCAGCTTTGGGGTTAATGATGATTGGCAAGGTTTTGGAGATTAGTTTCTTTCAGCATCTGGCAGTTCCAGGTATTATTCTGGCAGGTTTTGTCGCCTCATTTGGAATTGCCCATAGCCGATATCACATAGCGGCACTGGCATTTACATTTTTCATGGTACCTGTTGGCGATAGCATTCTGCTTCCCATGCAATATGTAACTGCAATGGGCGTGAACGCTCTATTTGATATTACCGGAATGGCGATACTCCGCGATGGGCTCCTTCTTACAACGGACGCTGGCCGTTTTAATGTGGTCGAAGCTTGCGCAGGTATGCGCTTTGTGATGGCAGCATTGATGATCTCTTCTTTTTACGCCATATTAACCATGAAAAACCATCACACCATTGCTGCTTTTATTGGAATGGCCATGACAATCGCTTTTGGTGTGAACATCATGCGAGCATATGCCATGGTGCTAATTGCTACGCTATCGGATATGCAGCTAGCTACTGGTGTTGATCATTTTTGGTTTGGTTGGATTATGTATTTCCTGTCATTCACACTTATTATAGTGCTTGGTCGTACACTGGCAGAACGATAAATCTTGAATACAGTCAGGGCATAACACGTGTGCGGCATAGCAGGAATTGTAGACCTTAATGGTGAGCGCCCTATTGACAGGGGTGCCTTGCAACGCATGAGCGATGCTCTCATCCATCGTGGCCCCGATGGTGCTGATATGTTCATAGCGCCCGGTATTGGGTTCGCACACCGGCGCCTCGCAATCATTGATATTGAAGGCGGAAAACAGCCGTTCCATGCCTCAACCGGCCAACATTTCCTGACATTCAATGGCGAGATCTATAATTACCAACGATTGGCGCATGACCTATCAAATGCCGGTATCCGTCTTAAAACCCGCAGCGATACAGAAGTTATCGCAGAGGGGATGGCACGGCATGGCGCTAATTACATTTCATCTCTGCAGGGAATGTTCGCATTTTCTTTTTGGGATAACAAAGAAAAAACACTGACCATTGCACGAGATCGTCTTGGAGAAAAACCACTCTATTATGCAGTTACATCAGATAATATACTGCTCTTTGCATCAGAGATAAATGCCATTCTGGCATCTGACCTTATGTCAGCAGATATTAACACACAGGCAATAGCAGATTACCTTCACTTCGGTTACGTACCTGATCCCAAGTCGATCTATCGCAATATTTTTAAACTCCCCCCCGCTCACACTCTAACCGCAACACGTGGTAAGAACGTTGGTGGGAGTGCCATCACGCTTACTCCCTATTGGTCGATCAATTTTAAAGAAGATAGCAATCTGACATTTGAGCAGGCACAAGAAGACCTGATCAACCTGCTTGATGAAGCT
>CAZGVP010000217.1:0-5395 GCA_964529135.1 uncultured Caulobacterales bacterium
CATTTTGCTAACTGGGAAATAATGGGGGTTGTGTGTGCGTACGTGGATATTCCCTGTGCGATTATCTACCGGGCGGCCAATAATCCATTGATCGACGAGATGATTATCAATATGCGCGGGAAATCAACTCCGCATTGGCAAATACCAAAAGGACCAGAAGGCGCTCGAGCGTTTATTGATGCGCTGAAAGAAAAATATTCATTAGGTTTATTGGTAGATCAAAGATTCACCAATGGCATCAAAGTGCCATTTCTTGGCCATGATGCGATGACAGCGCCCGCGCCGGCGCGTATGGCGCTAAATTATAAATTGCCTGTCATTCCCGTGACAGTACGTCGAACCAAAGGGGCAAATTTTGTAATGACCGCCCATGATGCTGTTGTTATTGAGGAAACTGGAGATATGCTAAAGGATATGACTGCACTCACGATACGGATTAATAAGGTACTTGAACGTGAAATCCATAATGATCCCGGCCAATGGCTATGGTTACACCGTAAATGGGGAAAGGAGTAACTTATTCCGCCGGGGTTCCGGGGGGGTGGGTCTTGTCAATTGTGCTTTTGATTACTGGAGGCATTTTATGACGATATTTCAGGAGGGTTTCATTCACCTTTGGCCATTTGTGACGGATCGTGCGTATCAAACGTTGTACGATGGGCATATAAGGAGCGAGTAACGTAAAACCAATGGTGAGCATTGGAAGGCCCAGAGGGATAGGCAATGGTAAAAGCACGGCCCCTACAATGATCAGTATCACGCCACTAACTTGATGAATGATCGGCAACATTCCTGAAAAAAAATCCTCTACTCACATTATTTGGTATCAACCATAAAAAGGCGGCAATAAAGCCTATCGCTAAGATAGGCACGCCTGTGCCATAGGTAAAGCATATCCCTTAAAGGCCCGGTAACAATAGGGTCAGTTTTTGTAAACAGAGCCTGAGCCCATGCCAGATAAAAGCCGTGCACCTACTCAAAAGCCAGCAAGACAATCCGGAAAAGCCTATAAATCCTTGAGGGAATTTCTTGAAATGCTTGAGGAAATAGGAGAATTAAAGCGCGTTAAGACTCCAGTTCGTGTCGCCTTGGACATGACGGAAATTCAGACGCGTTTGCTAGCTGAAGGTGGTCCTGCGGTTTTATTTGAACAACCTGTGCGCGATGATGGAACGATTTCTGATATTCCGGTGCTTGTTAATTTATTCGGGACAGTACGCCGTGTTGCTATGGGGGTGACGATGGAGGCTCCTATTCCGGGAGGAATACCGGAAAATAACCTTACTGGTGATAAGACAACCTTGCGTACGGTAGGAGAGACTCTTGCATTCTTGCGCCAGCCTGAACCGCCGGGTGGGCTTAAAGATGCGCTTGGAATGTTACCATTGGCAAAAACTGTTTTGGCGATGAAACCGATCACAAAGAAAAATGCGCCATGCCAGGAAATTGTGAAAACCGGTGATGAGGTTAATTTAGATGACTTGCCAATTCAAACTTGCTGGCCAGGGGAACCTGCGCCGCTTATTACCTGGCCACTGATTGTTACCAAGGGTCCGTCCAATGACAAACAGGATGATTTCAACCTTGGTATCTACCGGATGCAAAAACTCGGCGCTAATAAAGCAATTATGCGTTGGTTGAAACATCGCGGCGGGGCACAACATCATGCGCGGTGGGCTAAGTCTCAAGAAAAAAGCAGGAAGTCTGAACCCCTGCCTGTGGCGGCTGTATTGGGTGCCGACCCAGGGATGATTCTTGCCGCGGTTACGCCCGTGCCAGATACCTTGTCGGAATATCAATTTGCCGGTTTAATGCGTGGTAAAAAGGCTGAGTTGGTTGATTGTATAACCCAGCCATTAAAAGTTCCTGCAGAAGCAGAAATCATCCTTGAGGGGCATGTTTCTCTTGATGAATATGAAGATGAAGGGCCTTATGGAGATCATACCGGTTATTACAACTCAATAGAGAGATTTCCTGTATTTACGTTGACAGCGATTACACATCGTCAACATCCGATATATCTCTCAACCTTTACGGGGCGCCCACCTGATGAGCCTAGCGTGCTTGGTGAAGCGCTGAATGAAGTCTTTATTCCTCTTTTGCAGCAACAATTTCCGGAGATTACAGATTTTTGGCTGCCACCTGAGGGGTGTTCTTATCGTATTGCTGTTATTTCCATGAAGAAAGCCTATCCAGGTCATGCTAAGCGAGTCATGCTTGGAGCTTGGTCGTATCTGCGCCAGTTTATGTATACTAAATGGTTGATTGTTGTTGATGACGCTATCAACACACGTGACTGGAAAGATGTGATGTGGGCAATCAGCACAAAGATGGACCCTGCTCGCGATATTACCATGTTGGAGAATACACCTATCGATTACCTTGATTTTGCTTCACCACAATCTGGTTTAGGATCTAAAATCGGCCTTGATGCAACTGACAAGATAATGCCGGAAACAAACCGTGAATGGGGTGAGGAAATACAAATGACTGATGAAGTGATCAAACGAGTAGATGGTTTGTGGTCAGAACTTGGATTACCTGGAACCGGTGCAAATATTTGGAAACAGGATAAATATTGATTTTGTTTTCAAGCTATTGAACCAGAAAAAAAATACCTAATGCCATAATAAAAATAACCGTGAATCCTTGTGCCAAACCGTTGTTATTGTATTCGCGGTTCTTGGTGCGGATATTTTTTTTCACGTTTAGATGCCTTGTTTTGCGGCCTAAAATTGAATTGATTTTTGGTGTGGCTTCTTTCGCGTGTAATTCAAAAAATTCCCTGTTGCTACGTACGCGATATTTTTTTAATTTTTGGTGTAGGGTTTTCTCATCTTTAACAACGTCACGGCTTTTCCATTTTCCTACTAATATAAATGGTGTCGGCGTACTGGTATCGTCAAGTTGAGCCATGCGCTCCTCGACAGTATTTGTTGTAAATCCGATTTTTACCTTGTCTGGAAAGGACGGGTTGGCAAGGCAATAAATCCACCCATTTTGTGGTTTGGAGTTTTGTTTGCGGGCTTGTTTTTTTCGAGTTGAATTGCGGAGCATGGAGGGCCGAATCATTAAATGGAAACTTGAGTATACTTTACGCCCATATCATTAATATTCTGAATGTCATTTTGTTTTGAAAATTATAGCCCGCCTTTAGCCAAAAGAAAGAGTGCTTCTTCTGCGCGAATATTGGCTAAGAACCTTGAAGAGCCTGACTGGGATATATGTGAAGCTGGTCTTCTATTGTGTACGGCCCAAGCCTGTTCCAGGTTGATTTTCTCGCCTTCGCAAAGGTCGATAAAGTCACTGATGGTGCATAAATGAATATTATCCGTTTGATACCAGGGCGTCGGTAAGGCGGGGGACTGGGGCATACGGCCTTTAAACAGGAGGGAAAGGCGCAGGCGCCAATGGGCAAAATTGGGCGTCGATACGATCACCCTGCGGCCAATGCGCAAAGATTGTTCAAGCACTTCCAGCGGTCGTTGCATCGCCTGAATTGTTTGCGTTAGAATGATATAATCAAAAGACTGGTCAGGGTAATCTGCAAGATCGGTATTGGCATCACCTTGGACAACAGAAAGACCGCGAGCAACACATGCGCCAACTCCAGCTCTGGAAATTTCCAACCCCCTTGCGCGTACTTGCTTCTTCTTGATGAGCAGTTCCAATAAATGTCCGTCATTGCAGCCAACGTCCAGCACAGTGCTACCGGACGAAACCATGGTAACAATATGTTCAAACAAATTACTTGGTGGGTTAATGGAGTGTTGGGTCATGACTGAAGATTCTTTGTATCAAGCATGGTTTTGTAATCCGTATAGGCTGCATTGAGGAATCCTCTTAACATGTCGGAAAAGGCTGGTTCGTCCAGCAAGAATGCATCATGACCTTTGTCGCTTTCAACCTCGACAAAAGAAACATCGTTCCCTGCAGCGTGGAGTGCGCGCACAATATCACGATTTTCTACGGTCGGATAAAGCCAGTCTGAACTAAACGAGACAAGCAGGAAACGTGTGTCGGTTTCCTGAAAAATCGTTGCAAGCCGACCATCTTTTCGTGAGGCCAGATCAAAATAATCCATCGCACGTGTAATATAGAGATAAGCATTGGCATCAAACCGGTCGACAAAGGTCATGCCTTGATGGCGTAGATAACTTTCCACTTGAAAGTCAGCGTCAAAGCCAAACGTGACTTTTTCACGATCCTGCAAGTCGCGACCAAACTTTCGGTTTAGGGTGCTTTCGGAAAGGTATGTGATATGAGCGGTCATTCGGGCAACTGCGAGGCCTTTGTCTGGCCCGGTGTCATGCTCGAAATAGCGCCCCTGATGCCAGTTTGGATCCGCCATGACCGCTTGGCGCCCGACCTCGTGAAAAGCAATGTTTTGTGGAGAGTGACGCGCTGCGGTGGCGATAGGGGCAGCTGCAAATAATCGTTCGGGAAACGTTGCGGCCCATTCCAGAACCTGCATACCTCCCATAGAGCCGCCGACGACAGCGAGTAATTTATCTATTTTTAGAGCGCCTATCAATCGTTCCTGTGCGCGTACCATATCGCGGATGGTTAGCACAGGGAAAGAAAGCCCCCAAGGTTCAGCTGTTGCTGGGTTGGTTGAGGCGGGGCCTGTTGAACCCATGCAACCACCAAGAATATTGGAGCAGATAACGAAATATTTGTTGGTATCAATGGGGCAATCGGGGCCAACGAGTTGTGACCACCATCCTGAGCGGCCGGTCAGTGGGTGGGGTCCTGTTGCATATTGATCACCGGTTAATGCGTGGCAAATCAGGATTGCATTGGTACGATCTGCATTGAGGGTGCCCCATGTCGCGTAGGCAATCTCGACCCCTGAAAGACTTTGCCCCCCATCTAGGGGGAGGGGGTCGATAAACTGATAAAGTTCTGGTGTGTGAGACGTCATTGCAACCGGGCTTGTAACAGGGGCGAGCCTGCGGATATACCAGCCTCATGCGGTGGAAGCAAAGCCGTATCGTTCATAATCGTGTCAGGTATCACAATGTCCGCCAATGCCAATGATATGTCAGGAAATATCCCGCTCACGCCGATCCCCAGGCCCGGTATTGAAGGGCTTGCTCCTTATGTGCCGGGACGAGAAGGGGCAGAGGGAGCGGGCAATCATCCGGTTTATAAGCTCTCTGCCAATGAATCTGCTTTAGGGGCCAGCGCGATGGCAATCGAAGCCTATAATAATGCTGGGTCAGCCCTTCACCGCTATCCAGATGGTGGGGCAACCGATTTGCGCAACAAGATAGCCGAGGTCCATGACCTTAACGCTGATCAGCTTATCTGTGGTGCAGGGTCAGATGAGATTTTGCACATAATCTGCCAAGCTTATGTGGGGGCCGGTGAAAATATTATTCAAAATGAGCAC
>CAZGVP010000218.1:0-5358 GCA_964529135.1 uncultured Caulobacterales bacterium
AAACTGTATTCATTCATTCCTACCTATTTATATGTCAACAACAAAAATTTATTGTTAAAATTTACGTTTTAGAAAGCTAGGTTTTTTTATTCGATTCTAGGTTTTTTCTGAATTGTCAGAAGGTGATCTCTCATCTTCGTCTCTGCAGCAACATCAAGAGGAGATGTAAGCAAAATTAGTGGCTCTGGATAGTCCTGTCGCCTCGCTCCGGATAATGTTTGGATAATTATCCCTTCATCTTCCATAAATTTCATGATTGCGTTGATTTTATCAAAATCGTCATCGCCCTCAACCCGAACGTAAAAACGTGATTCCCCGCCTATAGCACCGCTATAGCGTCCCGAGGCGATATTATCGGCACAAACACCGAAAACAGGCCCTCTTGCGCCATGGAGGATGGCCAATATATCACCAGCCACAGCCGCTGCCGTCGGTCCAGCACCCGCACCCGGACCAGATAAATTCAAAACGCCAATTGGCGGCCCCTCGATCCGGATATGATTTTCTGGGCCTTGGATTGCACTGAAAATATCAGCAAATGACACAAGTACGGGGGCAACCTTTAAGCTTCTAGCGGGCCCATCACGTTCACCAGTGGCGATCAGTCTAATTTTAAAACCATTATTAGAAGCTGCCGCTATATCAGCGCCGGTAACATGATTGATACCCGTCACAGAAATTTCATCTTGATCTGGCATTTCCCCAAAAGCGATTGCTGATAATATTGCAAGCTTATGAGCCGCATCATATCCACCCACATCAAGAGTTGGGTCAGCCTCAGCATACCCTAGATCTTGCGCCTCTTTAAGGGCAGCATGATACTCAAGCCCCGCCGTTTCCATTCGGGTTAGAATATAATTACAGGTTCCATTTAAAATGCCCTGGATTTTTGTTGCCGATATAGCAGCCGCCCCCTCACGCAACGCACTAATAATCGGCACCCCCCCCGCCACAGCAGCTTCATAGCGCAGTGCTACATTATTTTCTTCTGCCAATGCAGCCAAGGACAATCCGTGGCTTGCTAATAGTGCTTTGTTAGCCGTGACCACGTGTTTGCCAGACCGTAAGGCAATTTCCACGCATTCACGCGCAACACCATCTTCACCGCCTATGAGTTCAACAAAAATATCAATATCTGATGATCGCGCGAGATCACGTGGATCATCAAACCAAGTAACTCCCTCAAGAGATACACCGCGATCACGCCCCCTACTCCTGGCGCTTACGCCAGCCAGCTCCATAACTCCCGTATTGTGGCCAAAAACACCTTGCAGCGCTACCGATCCCTTTAACAATGAAAGCAATCCGCTTCCTACTGTCCCAAGGCCAGCAATCCCAATTTTGTTTGGTAATGTATGCATAGATAGTCCGCACTGATATTCTGACCAGAATTTTCAGAGCCCTTTCGTGCGATCACACAATATGATGATAAAAACAGTTTCTGTTGTCTTCCGTACTCAATGATCCTCAGTGATCATTGTCTTCAGTTAACAATAATCCTTCAGGTTTTTGTATATCCATGGAATCCATGGCCTGTACAGTATTGTCAAGACTGACCTGAACGACTTTCAGGCGGTCAATCAGCGCACGAAGTTTCTCGTGCACTTCTCTGGAATTTTCTGTCAAACTGACAGTTTCCGCCTCTGCAATAGCATCAGAATATTTTACAGGTGACGGATCAGAGTTAATATTTTTAGCCAATTCAGGCCGAACATCCAGTGGTTTACCAACACCAGCTCGTCGTCCAATCTCAGTTATGTATTTTGCACCATTTTCCCGAAAAATTTTCTGCACACCCTTGGTTGTATAACGCTCATCATAAAGAAGTGAGCGGACCCCTCTGAGCATATCAAGATCAACAGGGCGGTAGTATCGACGACCACCGGCTCGCCGCATAGGGCGAATATGTCCGAAAACCTCTTCCCAGTGACGCAAAACGTGTTGAGGTACCCCAAGCTCCTTTGAGGCTTCAGATATCGTACGAAATGCTTCTGCAGACTTAGCCACGGCTACGTTTTGTCTCCGCTAGTTCAGATCAGGAGTTATCATGTTCCCTATCACCAGACCCCATATCTCTTGAGCCGGTCATAGAAGAACCCTGATTTTGTGAACCAGGATCTCTATGGGCCTTGTTAATACGGTCTTTCAAAACATGAGATGCTCGAAAAGTAATCACTCGCCTGGGCGTAATAGGAACTTCTTCACCTGTCTTGGGGTTACGTCCCATTCGCATACTTTTACTACGTACAGAAAATGTACCGAACGAGGACATTTTCACCTGATCACCGCGCTCCAACGCCTCAGACATTTCATCCAGAATGCGCTCTACAAATGCAGATGATTCATTTCGTGAAACACCGACAGATCGGTAGACAGCTTCTGTCAGATCAGCACGTGTGATAGTTTTACCTGCCATAGCAATCAATCTCAAAGATTTTGGCCCAATCAGGCACAAAAATTTATAATTATCATCAAGTTACGCTCTGACATGCCCTTTGGTCAATAAAACATTGTAATTTCTGACAGCTTTTTCAATCAGCCTATCGAAAATGGATGATATGAAATCACGTCGAGATTTATGCTCTCAACAACGCAGCACCCCAAGTCAATCCGCCCCCAAGAGCCTCAAGCATCACCAAATCTCCTGGCTTGATCCGCCCATCATCAAGACCCTGCCGATATGCAAGTGGTATCGATGCAGCAGAAGTATTTCCCTGACGGGCAATCGTTGAGACAACTTGCTCAGGCTTCAGTGACAATTTCTTCACAACACCTTGAATAATACGCTCATTTGCCTGGTGCGGCACAAACCAGTCAATATCAGTTACGTTAATATCAGCCTGTCGACATACCGTGACCATAGCTTCTGAGATACGTGTTACAGCCTCACGAAAGACTTTATTACCCTTCATCTTTACATGGCCAGTTGATTGCGATGAGGAAACTCCGCCATCCACGTACAACAAATCTACATGCTGACCATCTGTGCGCAGATAGCTGGAAACATAGCCACGGCCATCTGCTTCACTCTCAGGGCGAGCTTCAACCACAAAAGCACCTGCGCCATCCCCAAAAAGAACACACGTTGTTCGGTCAGTCCAATCGAGTAAACGCGTAAACGTTTCCGCACCGATCACCAAAGCTTTTTTATGTTGCCCACATGCAAGAAACTTTTCAACCGTAGACAAGGCAAAAATAAAGCCGGAGCAAACTGCCTGTATATCAAAAGCTGCCCCTTGGGTAACACCCAGCTTGGCTTGCACAATTGCAGCAGTTGCAGGGAATGTTAGATCTGGCGTTGTCGTCGCAACCACAATCAAATCAATTTCAGATGCACTAATACCAGCATCTTCCAAAGCCATTTTTGAAGCAGCGACTGCAAGGTCGGATGTATTTTCACTATCATCTGCTACATGGCGCTCGCGAATGCCTGTCCGTTCGCGAATCCATTCATCATTTGTATCAACAATTTTTGAGAGTTCTTCGTTGGTTAGTACTCGCTCAGGTAGATATGTACCACAGCCCGTCACTACTGCTTTCAGAGTCATCCAACAGCTCTCTTTATCTTATCAATTAATGCGTTTGGCTTGCCATCCATTGTGGATTGATCCGGTTGACCATTCGCTGATTTAACATTTAATTGCGCAGTCAGTCTCTCAACACGTGTCGCCACATCATTAAGGAAAGAATGTTTTGTAAGGCTGTCAGCGATAGAGAGCGCACTGGCAATCCCCTCAGCATCAGCACCGCCATGACTTTTAACGACAATGCCATTTAAGCCCAAAAACACACCACCGTTCACAGACGAAGGATCAATTCTTTGTTTTAAAGTCTTTAATTGTCGCATCATCAAAAACCCACCGAGCTTTGACAACCAGGATTGACGAACCGCCTCACCCATCCACTCACCAACCAGACGAGCTGCGCCTTCGGCTGATTTAAGCGCTACATTTCCAGAAAACCCATCGGTCACAACAACATCGACAGTCCCTTTTGAGATATCGTTACCTTCAACAAACCCTGCAAAATTGAGATCGGGCACTGATTCCCGTAATGTTTTGGCAGCTACGCGAATAGTCTCATGACCCTTGAGTTCTTCAGATCCAACATTGAGCAAACCGACGCTTGGGTTTTCCATACCGACAAGCGCCCTGAAAAAGGCCTCTCCCATGACTGCAAATTGAATGAGCTGTAATTCGGAAGCATCTAGATTGGCTCCAACATCCAAAACCACGCTTCGCCCGCGCGGCGTCGGCCACAAAGCAGTGATCGCTGGGCGATCAACACCTTCCAGCATGCGTAATTGATACCGCGATACCGCCATCAATGCGCCAGTATTACCTCCTGAAACGACTCCATGAGCTTCGCCATTCTTTACAGCCTCAATCGCTTTCCACATGGATGTTTCACGCCCACGTCGAAGAACATGCGTTGGCTTATCATCCATTCTCACAGCATCAGTTGTATGAATCAGCTTGGCACTCGCTAATGTCTCTTCTTTATTAATAAGGGGACGTAATTTGGTTTCATCGCCAAAAAAGAGCAACCCTGTTTTGAGCCCCTTTTGCACAGCACGCGCAGCACCGCTGACGACAGGCTTTGGCCCGCCATCACCGCCCATCGCATCTATAGCTAGGCAATAATTACTCATCTCATCAACCAACACGCATTCTTCCTAAAGGGTCACAAGCAGTTAAAGCAGTCTTTTAAAGTTATCCGAAGACAAAAACCATAGCCATGGTGGATTGATCCTCGCCCGAAGTGGGCAATTTTAGAGGCATTAGCGCTATTTACGACCATGCAGGCGATCACTTTCCAAAGATGACAAAGGAATTTAAGTACTAGTCACCCTTACAAGTAATATATGAGCGAAATTACTCGCCTTTAAGGCCACCCTTCAACACTGCAAAAGGAGACGTTTCCTCGGCAGTTCCATAGAGTTCAGCAAGAGATTTAGCACCTTCTTTTCTGGGAAATGGGTCCATCGCCAATGATAGTTGTTGTAGCAAAAGGTCCGCCACATCAAGGCTATCCCCTTCCAAATATTCTGGTGCTTCCAGGTCAAAATCTTCATGATCAGGATCACCGGTTGCCGGATCGACTGTACGATCAAAGATCAGATTGAACTCATCAAATACTTCTTCTTCCATCTCTTCAAGGCTGGCCACGCACTCACGGACCAAACTTGCAGAAACGACTCCCGCTGCATTGACCCCTTGTTTTTGAGGAACAAGAGTTACCTTGCCGGCAAAAGACCGAATTTTTGGTATCCCAAAGCGCTCTGCCAACACTTCAAGAACATCCGCATTGAGATCCAGGGTGAAGGTTTTGCCCGCCGCCGGTAATGACGCAATTTCT
>CAZGVP010000219.1:0-5349 GCA_964529135.1 uncultured Caulobacterales bacterium
CGTGGGGTAAATGGTGTTACCCATGTGTTACCCAGTGATTTGAACCAATTTCCTTATTATTTGAAGCGACTATCGAAGTCACTGACTTACTTTACTTTTCTATCGACCCTAGTTCTCCAAATTTACGCTTGACCTTCGGCTTCGGAGGCCGACACTCTATCCAGCTGAGCTACAGGACCATTGAGGATATTCTACACTAACAACTACCGTACTTTTCTACCTCTCTCCCTTTGTTTTTTACCCGCCCTCTGCCCTCCAACTTCGGAGGGTAGCGCTCTATCCAACTGAGCTAAGGGAGCAATAAGGATTTTGCGTACGCCATAGGCAGCAAAATCTCAAGTTTTTTCCTGTTTTGGGCTGAGTGAACGGTTACCTCTATCAACACGTGTAGATAATTTACCTGGTAGCCCGATTTATCGTTAGAATGGGCATCTTAATTTACTTCTGGAGGTTCCATGACTTTTTCAACCCCTCGCTTGCTAAATAGCACGACGAAGCCTGAATCTACGGTTTTCACAGAAACTTTCTCTCGTCTGTTTATTCTGGCTATATTGGGCCCCCTCACATTATTGCTAACTACCACCGCCTTCTCTCAAGACGCAAAACCAGCCGTCACAGATGCCTTTATCGCAACCCCCGCAATCTGGAAAATGACTGATGAGGACAGTGAAGTCTGGCTTTTGGGTACATATCATATCTTACCACCATCTGTTGATTGGCGGTCAGCAACGGTTAAACGCGCGATCGCCGCTGCCCAAGCCGTTTATCTGGAAGCCGATATAGAATCTCCTGATGCTCAAGGAAAAATACTGCGCACATTAATGTTGAAAGGTTTTAATCCTCGCGGCACTTATCTCTCTGATATGTTATCTCAAGAGCAAGAAGCAAAATTGCTGGAGATCACGGATAGTCTAGATCTTTCCTTCAAAGCAATTAATGCAATGCGCCCATGGAATGCATTCATTACCCTTTCAGCGCAATTTATTGTAGCAAAAGGCTATGATCCAAATTCAGGCGTAGACAGCGCCCTGTCGCTTGAAATCAAGGCAAGTGGTCGTGAATTGCGTTACTTCGAAACCGCATCACAACAAATTTCTTTTTTCGCGGATCTTCCATCAGAAGTTGAATTAAAACTTTTAGAAATGACGCTTGATGACTGGGATAAAACCACAGCAGAGTTTGATGCACTCTTTAATGCCTGGCGCATTGGCGACGTTCCAGCCATGGATCAGATGATCAATGAAAGTATACGCGATACATCACCGCAAGTTTTCGATGTGCTCCTTACCCAGCGCAATACGCGATGGACAGAAGAATTAGAAAATTTAATGGATGGGTCCGGCACTTACCTTGTAGCCGTTGGCGCAGGTCACCTTGTTGGTGATCAATCAGTTATCGCAATGATGCGTCAACGGGGTTTCCAAATTAAACGCATTAAAGAATAAATAGAGGAAATAATACTATGGGTAAACTGCGTATCATACTTGTAAGTGCTACTATAATTACACTCGTCGGCGTATGTTACGTAAGGTTTTATCTATTGCCTAAAATTGACCGCGACATGAATCCGGTACTGGCTCATGAACCCTACCCAGTCAGCGATGAAGCTCAGGAACTTCATAATAGCATCTCAGTCAGCGATCTTCATGCAGACACGTTGTTGTGGCAACGCAATCCTGCGAAACGCAACGCCCGTGGCCATACGGACCTACCCCGCCTGCGTGAGGGAGGCGTTGTAGTACAAGTCTTTACAACAGTTACAAAATCGCCTTCAGGTCTCAATTATAATGAAAATACCGCTGATAGTGATGACATCACCCGATTAGCTATCGCCCAAGCCTGGCCTCCTAGAACATGGAACTCAATTTTTGAACGGGCTCGGTTTCAGGCACAACGTTTACATAAACTTGATCGCAATGATCCTGATTTTCATTTAATTCTTACACGATCAGATTTAGAAAATGCTCTCTCTCAAAGACAATCTAACAAAGGAATATTAGCCGGTATTCTTGGTATGGAAGGCGCCCACCCTCTAGAGGGTAATTTAGAAAATACAAACAAACTTTATGAAGAAGGGTTTCGCATCATTGGCCTTCAACATTTTTTTGATAATGAGTTAGGCGGTTCGCTACATGGTATTAGTGGCGATGGACTAACCGATTTTGGGCGCCAGGTTATAGCCCGCGCGGAAGAACGCAAGATGATCATTGATGTCGCTCACTCCGCTCCGGCTGTAATTCGCGAAACATTATCTCTCACAAAACGTCCTGTTATTGTTTCTCATACAGGGTTTTCGGGCCATTGTCCGTCGGCGCGTAATATCTCTGATGACCTAATGAAACAAATAACCGATCGAGGTGGGCTGATCGGTGTGGGGTTTTGGGCTGATGTTACCTGTGATGACAGTCCAAACGGCATAGCCAAAGCTATTGGATATGGGATTGATAATTTTGGAGCCGATCACATTGCCTTGGGGTCAGACTTTGACGGAACAGTTACAACCCGCCTTGATGCATCCGAACTGCGTGCCATCACGCAAGCACTACTGGAGAACGGTATAGATAAAGACACCATACGAAAAATCATGGGAGAAAATGCTGTACGATTTTTTCTGGAGAATTTACCGGAGTAATGTCAATCTAGTTCGATAATTATCGAGGTAAATTACGAACTAAAGCTCACCTTCAAGATAACTTTTAGTGGCTCCGAAACCATTTCCACCGGGTGTCGCACCGTAATATAAAGTGCCACCAGACAAGCTTGGCCCGCTGCCATCACCTGTGCATACAAAGCTATTTACCTTACTGCCGCGCGAACTATCTGCCCGACAGATTGCTTCCAGAGCCCCAAGAGCGCCATCACAAGCTTTGGCAATACTGACATTTTCTGGCCAGCCTGTGGTCGATGACCAATCGATGCTGGTCTGGATGGAGGTGCCACACACCTTCCCGGTAAAGCCGGCCTCACGATCAAGTTGGCGTTCTTCAACTTCACGCGCCCGGATGGTTTTCAACGGTTGGAGCGAGGATGCAGCAGCAACCGGCACAACAATCGCAGCTATTAGGCCACCGGTGAGCATGAAATTTCTCGCTCGATTTATAAAAAACCTTTTAATCATTATTACTATATAGATTGATATTACGGCGCTTTTGCGGCCCGGAAATGATGGCTTTGAGGTAAAATTAAAGGTTTTCCTCAAGAAACCGGGCTATTTCGGCTGAAGTAGGCCGTCCCTGCAACCCTAGGGCCGGGTTATAGCGCACCAGAAAAATCTGTTCATTCAAGCTCATCGATGATGTTTGTGCTGCCATAAACCGTACAGATTTTAAGCGAGTACCAATAATTCTAGCGCCTGTAGGATCAGCGGCCACTGCCGCCATCCCTTTAGAAGTTGTGACAATACTATCCGCCAGGACAGCAGATTGTGGAGTAACTGGTTCAACTAAACGTGTACGAAACCGATCATCATTATCGCGCTCACTAAAGCCTGCTATTTCAAACGAATCGGCTTCAGAGTTTGTGTCGACAATGACCGTCTCCTGGTTTTCTGAAAGCTGAACCTGTAATGATTCTGAACCCGTATGCTCCTCTGTACCCGCCATATTACTGACATCAGCGTTAAGAGTATCAGGGTTATCAATATCATCAGACACAACAGGATTTGCAATAACTCCTGCATCAAAATATATCGGTTCACCGGTAATAGCACTCAACAAAGCAGAGGCCCGAGCAGCTCGTCGCACCACAGTTCGCTCACCTACCAACGGTAATGCCAAAGTGATTCGATCTGAAAATGACCGCGATGCTGCAAGAGCTTTATCCTCACCTGGCCACCAAACCGTTGCGCCACCATAAGATGCAATCCGAAGCACAGTGTCGCCATCAGCGCTCTTATAGATGATATCGCCTCGTGGAGCCCGGGTAAGAACCAGAGAAATTATCTCAGCGCTTCCTTGATCAGGGTCAATTTTACATTCAATGCGCTCATCGCCTTTACCGCATAAAAACTGAATGCGCGCCTGCCCATCTATTCCTTGGAATAGGAAAGATCTCTCACCATCCGCAACCACATAACGTTGCACGCGAGTATCTTTACGTTCTGGCGATTTGCGTACCCGTCTCTTTCCGACAAGCGCATTAAATGGATTAGCATCACTAGTGCGTATGGCTACGATTGAACCACTACGAGCACTCATAATTTCGTTGTAACCGACATTTTGTGCACTGGCCGCCGCCACGTATTTCGCATTTTGGACCTCAACTGCCTCAGCACTTACAGTCCAGGAAGCTGTAACAGCCACAGCGATAGCAATACGTCTCAAAGCGCCAAGCATCTGAATATCAACAGTTTTGAAACCATTATACCTCGTCGTCTTGAGTTGAATTCTGTGGGAATTCATAATTTTCATTAGCGCCCCGAAATCTATTACAGCGTACATATCGCGCAATGTTCAGCTTCGTCAAACATTTAGACATACATTACCGGCATTTTTAGGGGAAATTATGACCAAACTGGCACAATCTGCCAGATATTCAGATCAGTCATCTATGGCCCGTTACTGCCTGCAATCCTTGCATTTTAACAAACTACTTTGCAGGGTTAGGCTATGAACAATCAACATTATCCAGGTTTTCCTGTCCCAAGCTTTATCGACGCTCCTGATGGGAAAATTGCAGTTTACCAAGCTGGCGATATTGCTAGCTCCAAAATGCCAATTGTATTGGTTCATGGTTGGCCGGAAATCGCCTACTGCTGGAAGAACCAGATAGATGTTCTTGCTCAACAGGGGCACTATGTCATAGCGCTCGATCTAAAAGGATTTGGGTGGTCTGATGCGCCTGAGGATCCCAACCTCTATGACATAATCCATATGACCAACGACCTCGCTGCAGTTCTGGACGCCCTGAAGATCAAACAGGCAATTTTTTGTGGGCATGATTGGGGCGGCGCTATTGTGTGGCCAATGGCATTACTACACCCAAAGCGGGTCGCCGGTGTAATTGGGGTCTGCACACCACATTTACCACCGCCACCAGTTTCTCCACTGAGTATTATTCGTCGCCGCTTCGGAGCAAAACACTACTTTGTTCAATTTCAAGAGCGCGAAAAAGCTGAGAAAATCTTCACAGGCGAAGAAGAAAAATTTTTCCGAATCATGTTCCGAAAACCAGTACCAAAAGAAAATTGGGCAGCATTAATCCCGAGAATTTATGATTTACCAGGGCGACTGTTACGAGGCCCACTACCTTCGTTAGATGATGTTATCGTTTCACACGATGTAATTGACGTATACATTAATGCCTATAGACAAAGCGGTTGTTGAGATCGTAGATAAAATACTAGCGTTC
>CAZGVP010000220.1:0-5301 GCA_964529135.1 uncultured Caulobacterales bacterium
AAGCACTGCCGTGATGATGCGGCTTCCCCCTGGTGCGCCGATCGCCATGAAAGGGGCGCCGTCTTTCAAAACAAGTGTTGGTGTCATTGAACTTAATGGCCGTTTTGCAGGCTTGATAGAATTCTTCACGCTACCGACCAACCCGTAAGCATTAACCGCCCCCTGAAGAGCTGCAAAATCATCCATTTCATTATTCAGAAGAATACCAGTACCGGGAACAACTATTCCCGAACCAAAACTTAAATTCAACGTATAAGTATTTGCAACCATATTGCCATCACTATCGATCACAGAAATATGGGTCGTATCCGGACTTTCATACGAGTATGGATCACCCGGGCCAACTTCACTAGAGGATCCGGCCTGATCTGGATTGACTTTATCAGCTAGCGATTTCGCATAAGCTTTACTGATCAACCCCTGCACGGGAACATCTTCAAAATCTGCATCTCCCAAATGTTGGGCCCGATCCGCATAGGCAAAGCGCATCGCCTCAGCTAAAAAATGCAAATCATCTGCATTCTCACGGGTTTTGCCAACAGAAGGCCTAGTTTCCAGAAAATTAAGCATTTGCAAAAGGAGAACTCCACCAGAACTTGGGGGCGGCATGGAATGTATTTCATACCCACGATAAGTACCGCTAACGGGTTCGCGTTCGATCACATTATATCCATCGAGATCAGCTTGTGTCACAAGCCCGCCATTAGCGGCCATATCATTGACAATTGCACTGGCAACATGCCCTTTGTAAAAACCATCGCGGCCATTTTTGGAAATTGCTTTTAATGTCCGTGCCAGGTCTTGGCGCTTAAATTTATCGCCCGGCCTATACCCTTTGCCATCTTCACCAAAAAACTCTTTGTATGCAGCTTTATTGTTTGACAAAAAATCACGTCCGCCTTCCAATAACGCTGCTTGAAAATAGGTTAATCGGTACCCTTTATCCGCCAATAGAATAGCAGGTGCGAGAATTTTTTTGCGGGAGAGTGTTCCGTATCTTGCATGCGCATGAAGCAACCCCGCTACCGTTCCCGGTACGCCCGCTGAAAGATGGGAATATAAAATACGATCAGTATCGACCTCACCATTTTCATCAAGGTACATATCTCGCGTGGCCGCAGCTGGTGCCATTTCACGATAATCGATTGCAATGGTTTTGTTCTCTGCTTTAAGGTGGATCAACATGAAACCACCGCCCGCAAGGTTGCCAGCTCTAGGGAAAGTCACCGCCATCGCGAAAGCAGTAGCAACAGCTGCATCAACTGCGTTACCACCATCTGCCAAAATATCAGCACCAATTTGCGCTGCAAGCTTTTCTTCTGCCGATACCATACCATGGGCACTGGCATTAGGGTGCACTAGAGAAGACTTGATGGCAGGTATAGTTGTTTTAGAATGCAGCTCTTCTGCTGACGCCAAAGAACTTTGTGCCAACATTAAAACCAATGCGGTTACCCGTAAAAAACTCACAATATTCTCCATCAAAAAATCCGTCACCCTATAGAGCAATCAACTAAGAAATTCCGAAATGCTTGAGCGCAGCGCTAGCGACTTCATCGCCCCACTCCTGCACGAAATGGCCAGCCTCTGACATTTTCATTGGTTCAGGGCAATTTTTGATCAGTTTTTGCATCATTTTCATACCATCAACCCCTAGCACAGGGTCCATCATTCCAATAGCCATGAAACTCTCTCCTTTCCAACGGTCAGACCAAAATTCACGAGCCGCAAGAGATGTATCAATGCCTTCCGTTGCGCCACCTTCTAGCATCACCATTTCGGGAAACCGGCGTACGCCACCTTTATATTTTCTATCAGGGAAAGGCGCATCATATGCAGTTATGTCAGCATCGGTTAATGTGGGAGTAGAGCGTTTCATTAATCCACCAATATCAAGATCAGGATTAGCGCGGTTAAATGTACGCCATGCAGCAAACCCCGGCCCGGCTTTCTCGCCAGCAGGTAGAAATGTATTCATAATAATTAAGCGGGAATATCGATCAGGCGCTTCCATTGGTAATGTAAGACCAAGTATTCCTCCCCAGTCCTGGCAAACCAGACAAATATTTTTTAAATTGAGTTTTTCGATAATTGCCAGCAATGCGTTGCGGTGGAAATAATAAGTATAAACCTCGTCGTCCACAGGTTTATCTGACCGACCAAAACCGAACATATCCAAACACACGGCGCGATGACCTGCACCGGTAAAAACATGGAGCATTTTACGATAAAGATAAGACCAGCTCGGTTCGCCATGAAGGCATAGAAATGTTACTTCAGCATCACGAGGGCCTTCATCAACATAATGCATGCGCAACCCTTCATAGCCAGGAAGATCATCAACATAATGAGGGGCATAGTGCCAATTAGGAAGCCCTTCAAAACGCTCATCGGGAGTGCGCACTGCTTCTATAGTCATAAAAATTTCCTACCTTATCAGTTGTTTGTTTTCTTCCTTGATTTGTCCGCTATAGTCGCGCGAAATGGCCGGGTCGCCAAGCCCTCGACACAGCTTAGCATCAGAAACCCGCCTGAAACAAAATTTACGGAGACTTCATAATGGCAGAACACAAGGCAGACCTCGCGATTATTGGCTCCGGGCCAGGAGGCTATGTGGCAGCTATCCGGGCCAGCCAGCTTGGTATGAAAACTGTGATCATTGAACGTGAGCATTTGGGTGGCGTTTGCCTGAATTGGGGCTGCATTCCAACAAAGGCGCTTCTTCGCACTGCGGAAATTTACACCAATATGAAACATGCCGAGACGTTCGGATTAAAAGCAGAAAATATCAGTTTCGATATTGATGCTGTGGTTAAACGGTCTCGCGGGATCGCTAACCAGCTTTCCAGCGGCATCGGTTATTTAATGAAAAAGCACAAGGTTCAAATTATTGAGGGCGAGGCAACACTGGCCAAAACAACTAATGGCTCGGGTACCCCTCTGGTTAATATCAAAACCAAAAAAGGCGTCGATACCATCAAAGCCGCTCATGTCATCATTGCCACCGGTGCACGCGCGCGCACAATTCCTGCCGCTAACCTTGAGCCAGATGGCAAGTTTATCTGGACGGCAAAAGAAGCCATGATGCCTGACACGATGCCAAAATCACTTCTCGTGATTGGCTCGGGCGCAATCGGCATCGAATTCGCAAGCTTCTACAACGCGCTTGGTGCGCAAACTACCGTGGTAGAAATGGTCGACCGCGTGTTACCAGCAGAAGATGCAGAAATCTCTACATTTGCTGAGAAACAGTTTAAAAAACAGGGCATGAATATCCTGACCAGCGCCAGCGTCGAAAAACTCGACAAGGGCAAAGATAAGGTAACTGCCACAATCAAACTTAAAAACGGCAAGACACAAACCGTAGAGGCAGAACGCGTCGTCCTTGCTATTGGCATAGTGGGCAATACAGAAAACTTGGGCTTGGAAGAAGTCGGTGTCAAAGTGGATCGAGGGCATATTGTCGTCAACCAATGGCTGGAAACCGGTGTTAAAGGCTTATACGCAATAGGTGATGTGGTCGGCGCACCATGGCTTGCTCATAAAGCATCTCATGAAGGCGTCATCTGTGTTGAGAAAATCGCCGGCAAAAACGATGTTCACCCACTCGATACCAATCTCATCCCCGGCTGCACCTATTGCAACCCTCAAGTGGCGAGCGTCGGCCTTACCGAAGCAAAAGCAAAAGAAGCTGGCTACAAAGTTAAAGTGGGTCGCTTTCCATTTAATGGTAACGGTAAGGCGATCGCATTAGGCGAGCCCGAAGGCATGGTCAAAACCGTGTTCAACGAAAAAACCGGCGAGTTATTAGGCGCACATCTTATCGGTGCAGAAGTCACCGAACTTATTCAAGGCTTTGGGTTAGCAAAAACTATGGAAGCCACAGAAGAAGATCTGATGCACACAATTTTCCCACACCCAACACTCTCAGAAATGATGCATGAGAGTGTACTGGATGCCTATGGCCGAGTGATGCATATATAACGGTAATTCAAGCCTGCGATCTTCGGTTTGTCTCAATAAAAAGGCCAAATTAACGCTTTTGTGTTCATGATTGAGTAATGTTGAGTTATACTCTGTTTACCAGATTGCTATAGACTGGTCCTGTTATGATTATCTGGGACCACCATTCGCAAGAGCAATTTCAAGCTGCTTATTCCGATAAGCCCTTACGCATACGGCATGGGCTAACAAACCATCCTTTATTGACAATTGATGCCTTGGTTGATCTTGCCGGCAGATTACCGTCAAAGCAGATTGAGTATAATCGCGGCGACGTGAATATTATCGAACCGGAGGAAACATTAATTCCGCGTAACGGTCTCACCATAGAAGATACCCTGCTAAATATTGAGGATTGCGGTTCATGGGCGTGTTTTCATAATATCGAGGCAGATCCGGCCTATAGAAAACTCGTTAAGCAATTCACCGATGATCTTGCTGAAATCGTGCATCCCATTACCGGCAAGTTGCTATCACCAGGTGGATTCATTTATGTCTCCTCTCCAAATGCCGTCACCCCTATTCATCTTGACCCTGAGTATAATATTTTATTCCAAATTCGGGGAAATAAAGAAGTCTATATTTTTCCTCAAAATGATGAACTCGTTGCCCCACCTCAAGCCCTTGAAACTTATTATAATACTGGTCTGGGCAATATGGATGTTGACGAGAGTATCGTTGAAGGCCGGGCAGAATGTTTCCCCATCAGCGCGGAACAAGCGGTTTACATCCCTTTGACAGCCCCTCATTGGGTTAAAACTGGTCCACAAGTTTCAATCTCATTGTCTATTATCTGGCGATCAGAAAGTGTTGACGTTCAAAGACGTGTGTACAACGCTAACTATTACCTGCGCAAAATGGGGTTCAATCCCGATCATGCTGGAAAACATCAGATTCTTGACAAAATTAAGAGTTTCGCATGGCGCTGTTACGAGAAAACTCGCAATAAGTCACATACGCAAAACGTGGCTTAGCAAGCTATCTTCCTATAGTGTAACTCTGCGTAGGCGTATAAAGTGTTCATCCCAGCCTTTATCATGATCTGCAGCTTCAGTGAAAGCTTCTGCTGCTTTTTCAAACCCTGAATGCACCAGAGTGAGGACAGTACCCCCCTCTACTGCTCGCAATGTCCAATCGCACAACGTCTCCACTCCTTTGAGATATTCATGAGTAAAGGTGTGCACAAAACGTGTTGGAGGTTCGAATTTTTTTATTGTCCCCCAACAAATACGCTCACCCTCTTTACCCAGCGTGTTTGTCAAAAGTGTATAGTCTCCACCCTCATGCATTGGCGTATCT
>CAZGVP010000221.1:0-5297 GCA_964529135.1 uncultured Caulobacterales bacterium
AGAAGCAGGCGACGGCTCAACAACTGAAGCAGTCGTGGCAGGCTCAGGTTCAACTGGCTCGGGCTCCAACTCTATCGGTTCTGGTTCTGGCTCAATGATTTCTGGCTCACTGATCTCTATTTCTGGCTCAATTGACACAACAGGATCACGCAATTGCGGGTAAACCGGATCCGCAGCCTGACTAACCAGTGAAATATTAATCGTCGAGGGCGGCGCATTGGGGATAAAAATACGAAACTTGCCAAACAGAGCCATGGACGACAGGAGCATGGCATTGAGCAAGATCGCAAATACAATCGACGTTACACGGCGTTTACGATCAGTATCAGCCAGCTGCTCTATTACTCTTGCCTGAAGCCTGTCAGCATTCCAAAGCATTTTCCGCAAATTGTAGCGCAGAGGTTTGGGCAATAATGAAATCAGCTTTGATCGGGCACGATATTCAGCGGGATGTATCGCAGGAATAAGCGTCATCGCGCCTATACTGGAATCAAGCGATTCTTCATGATTTTTTTGGGGCACTACATCTTTACTCACCTGAATGCTCGCCCATTATTAATAATGAAACAGATCGCACCATTGATCTGGTCTGGCTGTATGCTTACACGCTTAAAAAAAAAGTTTTGGAGGTTCACGTGAAGGTCCTGTTAGTCGGCGGCGGTGGGCGCGAGCATGCGCTGGGGTGGAAGATTGCGCAAAGTCTGCAGCTTTCCAAGCTTTATCTTATCCCGGGCAATCCGGGTCTTCGGCAACTTGCCGACATTTCAATCGAAACCCTTGATATCGTAGAAACAGATATAATGGCAATTGCTGATGGTGCGAGCGAAAAATCAGTTGATTTAGTGGTGATTGGACCAGAAGCACCCCTTGCTGCGGGTTTGGCTGATATACTGGCAGAAAAATCTATCCCCTGTTTTGGCCCAACCCAAGATGCAGCCATGCTGGAAAGCTCAAAATGCTTTATGAAGGATCTATGCAAGGCCGCCTCTATTCCTACGGCCCATTACGGAAAATTTACAGACAGCGATGCGGCCAAACGTGCCCTCGATAATTTCACCGCCCCCTTTGTTATTAAGGCTGATGGCCTTGCAGCAGGCAAAGGAGTGATCATCGCCCAAACTCGTAACGAGGCTGAAGACGCCATTGATTCCATGATGGCCGGCGCCTTTGGCAATGCCGGAGAAGAGATTGTTATTGAAGAATTTATGGAAGGAGAAGAGGCCAGTTTTTTTGTTATAACAGATGGCAAAACGACCCTACCGATGATCGCCTCTCAAGATCACAAACGCGTGGGCGAAGGAGATGTTGGCCCAAACACAGGTGGAATGGGTGCCTATTCGCCAACGCCAGTCTTTACACCAGATATACAAGCTCAAGTGATGACGCAAATCATTGAGCCAACAATCGCGCAAATGAACTCTCGCGGCACACCGTTCAAGGGGGTTCTTTTTGCTGGATTGATGATCACCGCTGATGGCCCGAAATTGATCGAATATAATGCCCGATTTGGTGATCCGGAATGTCAGGTAATGATGCGCCGGATGACCTCGGATTTTCTCCCGGTACTTCACGCCGCAGCCACCGACAGCTTAGATGGGCACACCCTCAGCTGGTCGGATGATCCATGCGCATTGATCGTCATGGCCGCTAATGGCTATCCCGGAGCCTATCAAAAAGGATCAACCATTAACAATCTCGACGCTGCCGCATCCCTTGGTGCCGTAGAAATTTTTCACGCCGGCACAAAAACAGAAGGTGACAAACTTCTTTCTAATGGAGGCCGTGTACTGAACATCACTGCAACGGCAAATTCTGTCACCGGGGCCCTTGACCGTGCCTATGAAGCGGTTGACCTTGTGCATTGGCCAGAGGGGTTTTGTCGGCGCGATATAGGATGGCGCGCCCGAAAATATGATAATAGTCACGACAAGTAAAATAGACTTAAGGTGGGGCGCACAAATATGACGGCAATGGCATTCATGGATATTACAGCCTGGAGTGAACAGGCAAGCATGTTCGATGCAGGTGATTATAGACTTGCGAGATGGATCACAAAGGATCCTGATCCCGCTAAAGAATGGCTTTTGTTAATCCATGGCTTCCCCACATGCTCGTGGGACTGGACACCGCTTTGGTCAACCCTTGAACAGCATTTCAATCTTGCTGCCCTCGACATGCTGGGTTTTGGCCTCTCCGATAAACCAAAAGACAAAATTTTTACGTTGATGGAGCAGGCTGATTTCTATGAGGCCTTCCTGGCGGCACAAGGAATGCAGTCAGCCCATATCTTTACTCACGATTATGGTGTCTCCGTTGCGCAAGAACTGCTCGCCCGCCACAATGAACAATCCTTGATGTTCGAGATCAAATCAATCTGCTTTCTCAATGGAGGATTATTCCCGGCGCAACACCATGCGCGGATGATCCAGAGGCTGGCCCTAACGCCATTAGGCCCACTACTGAGCAAAACCATGTCTCGCAAGCGTCTACATAAAACGTTCAATGATGTCTTTGGTCCAGACACTCAACCATCGGACGCAGAAATCGACGGGCACTGGCATTTCATATCTCACAATCAAGGTGAGCAACTTTTACATAAATTAATGCGATATATTATCGATCGACGAACTTATGCCAGACGCTGGGAAAAAGCGCTCAAAGAATCGCAATGCCCTTTGCGTCTGATCAATGGTGGAAAAGACCCGGTATCCGGGGTGCACCTTTATGAACAGTATCGCGAAACCATCCCCAATGCGGATGCAGTATTATTGCCAGAAATTGGTCACTATCCGCATACAGAAGCGCCGGAAGACGTATGGAAAGCATTTGCCAGTTTTCACGCTATTGAAATTTAAATCTCAGATTTTTTGTGGATTCATAATTTTAACAAATTTTAGGAAAATACTCTGTTCTCATATATAGATGAATGAGAATATTGCGGGTACTGCCAGCCTTCCAGCATAACTCTAAGTATCTTCTTCCAAAGCATCGCGCAATTCATCCAATAATTTTGCTTCCGCTTCAAATTGCTTAATCGCCATTTTCACCAATACGCGCGCAACCCTCACATCGCGTGTTTCAATATGAGATAAGCCTTTCAATGTCACTTTTTCACGCATAATTTCCGCGCTCAAAAACTCAGCACGGCGCTCAATCTGTTCGACTATATCATTAGGCTTTGCATTAAGAGCCAGTGCCACCCACGTAACAAAGGGTGATGGCGGTCTTCGTGTGGTCCATTTTGTATCTTTCAATGCCCCCTGTATGGCTCGCCTTGCTTTTGCTGCTGTACGATAAACAACACGTTCAGGGCCCAATACGGGATCTTTGTCGCTGACGGGGATAAGATAGGCATGATCCGCCAGTTTGCGCAGAGAGTAATAGACCTGTGGCCGGGAGATCGGTGCCCAATCCTGCACATCGCTCTTTTCCAAAAGATTGAATAACCCATGACCATGCATTGGGCCTGCATTGAGCACAACCGAAAGTACAACGAGGTCTGCAGTTGTAAGGCGCATAGAGGTTCTTGACAGGTTATAATTTAATACTAGTATTAATTATACTAGATAAACTGATCCGGAAAGGTGCGCAAATGAAAACCAAGCTGATTTGCACAGTGTTGATGCTGTCCATCTTGGGATTGCCAGCTTGTAGTATTGAAGAAACCGGGAGTATGGCTGCTCAGACCAAAGAACAAAAGATGCAACTGACAAAACTCACACCAGTCCTTATGACACATGATGTAGATGCATGCGTTAGGTTCTGGGAGGAATTTGGATTGAACGCCAGCATCACAGTTCCCGGCAAGGACGGGCTCTCCTTTGCAATCCTTGACAATGGTAGTATCGAGCTAATGTATCAAACATTTGAGATGGCCAATGCCCAAGACTCAAATGCGATCAAAGGCGTGCAACAATCAGTTGTTTATTTTGACGCAACAGTCTTTGATGAGTTGCTGCCAATCGCTCAAAAACATGAAGTTGTGAAGCCATTACACACAACACCTTATGGCCTTCGCGAAATCTACATCCGCGATCCTGCTGGCAACCTCATTGGATTTTCTGAGGCAAAGAGCCAGAGCGGGTAGAATTGGCCGATTAATTCATCGCTACCAAACTGAAAGCGCTGCGATATCAGCACGCAGTTCTGGCAAACCCTCACCGGTTTCCGATGAAGTCGCACGAATAACCGGATGCGCCGCCGGTCGCCTGATGATCGCCTTGCTTACATCTTTAATGACAGCGTCGAGTGCTGTCGGTTTTATTTTATCCGTCTTGGTCAAGACGATTTGATAACTCACAGCACTCTTGTCCAGTAATCCCGCAACCTCAATGTCAGAAGACTTCAAGCCATGACGAGAATCAACGAGGAGGCAAATGCGCCGCAACTCTGTTCGCCCACGTAAGTAATCGCGTGTCAATTTAGTCCATGCATTTGCATCTTTGCGTGAAGCTTTTGCATATCCATAACCCGGTAAATCGACGAGCTTTAACTGTCCTCCGAGATCGAAAAAATTTAACTCACGGGTACGCCCAGGCGTATTGGAGGCTCGAGCAAGACCATTACGTCCCGTCAATGCATTTAACAAAGAAGACTTCCCAACATTGGATCGCCCAGCAAAGGCAATCTCGGCACTTGTACCGTCGGGTAGCCCATCCATAGCCACAACCCCAAGCATAAAATCACAAGGGCCTGCAAATAATTTGCGCGCCGCCTCTATTGCCCCAACATCGTGTGTATCGGCATCGTGTGTATCTGGATCGCTTGTATCAGAATCGTGATTTTCTACCGTCACTTCTTTTCAGATCCAGTTTCTGAACCGGTGTCCCCATCAACCCCGGTCGATAATGCACCAGCCTTGCTTTTCGGGAACAAGAAGCTGAAACGCTCTCGCCATTCAACATCAACACCATTGCGTTGCATAATGACGATCTGCTGAGCGATTGAAAGAACCGTATTCCAGACCCAGTAAACAACAAGTCCGGCCGCAAACCCGGCAAACAAGAAGGTAAAGATAAATGGCAGCATCGCAAAAATCTGACGCTGGGTCGGGTCAGGCGGCGGCGGGTTCAATGACATTTGAAACCACATTCCTATGCCCATCATTATCGGTAAAATACCAACACCGAGAAATGTACCGATCAACGGCAATGATGTTGGATCAAATGGGATCAGACCAAACAGATTGAATATATTAGTTGGATCAGGCGCAGACAAATCCTTAATCCAGCCGATGAATGGCTCATGGCGCAACTCCAATGTAACAAAAAGAGTCTTATACAACGCAAAGAAAATTG
>CAZGVP010000222.1:0-5289 GCA_964529135.1 uncultured Caulobacterales bacterium
AAACAGTAGATTCGACTTAGTATTGATTTTATGGTAACCACAAACTTGCGGGATAGGTCATAACGAACGTCGCTGCTTATACTTCTCGTTATGCTTTCGAGTCTGCCAGCAGACTCATTTCTGTCACTGGCATTAGCCTGATAGCGTGCCTATTTTTGTTTGCGAATTTCTGCGTTACCCCATGTGAACATAGCATCCATTATTGGGCCTAGTTTGCGGCCACGTTGAGTCAATTTGTAGTTAAAACGAGGTGGGTGTGATTCATAAAGCTGCGTTTCTACAAAGCCATCATCGATCAGGTCACTAAGGCGTTTTGATACTGAATTTTTTGAAAACCCTCGTGCCTGCGAATCAAAATCCTTGAAACGGCAAGAGCCATCTAGAAAAAGCTCTCTGAGTATCATGAGCGTGCAAGGATGCCCTAAAACGGATGCGGCTCTCCAAATTGGACAGTTTTGATTGAAAGGGCGTTGAGACAATGTGTGATCCAATTGTTGCGTTAGTGAGTATCATAATAGAACCCACAAAAAGCTGCACGATGTTGAAGCAACTTTTTTTACTGTTACCCATACTCACAAGCGCCTGCGCCCAGCTACCTGAAAAAGACTCCGGCGCAGAAAACATGGTTGATGTGGGTTCTTTTTTGACGTGGGTTGTTCCACGAGATGGTCAGACTGAGTCGACCCATTGGTCTCTGTGCGACACTCAAAAATCTCGTCAAGCTTGTCATGGTAAGAATGCGGGACTCCAAGCAACAGGGCTTGGTGGGTTGTTTCTGCCGCTTAAAGTTTCCTTGTCTGATTTAAGTTTTGGGGCCGATCGTTCGAGGATAGGTGTCGCCATCAACGGCAGGGACGCTATTTGTACGAACGGATTGTTAGCAAGCTCTGATAGTCACGCCTTTATTGAAATACACGATGTTTTTTGTAATTGGCTGCTTATTGGCAACGTTATTTCAAGCCTCAAACTCACGATAGATTGGATCGATCCAGCAAGTTATACCTTTGGTGGGCGTTATTCGGTTCGATTTATTGGAACTGGCAATGGTGCGGGTGCAGGGTTCTATACAGCGAAGGAGCGACCATGATTTTTTTACCGCTTAGCGAGACATTGATTCTGTTCTTTCTATCCACACCATTTTGGCATTTGTTGATGGTGTCCAGAGAGGCCAAACATAACTTAAAGCAAATGACGATCTTGCTATCTGTTGCAATGATTTGGTGTTTGCTGGCATTTGGAATCGTCAAATACCGAATCGACTCATATGTTTTAGGTTTGGATTTTCCAGCAAGGCCACTGCTGTACTTATTGTTGGCGTCGCTCATAGCTTACAAGGCGCGGCATTGGATCCTTGGTCAAGGTGTTTCCCAGCATCTCCTGGTCGGGCTGCAGTTGATTAGACCTATCGGCATGGTGTTTGTCCTCGAGCACTCACAAGGTAACTTACCCGCGATATTTGCCTATCCAGCAGGGTTAGGTGATCTGTTCACCGGGCTACTCGCCGCATTTGTTCTCTATCGGTTTTGGGACACAGCCATCCCACCATTTTGGGTATTACTGGTCGCATTCGTCGGCCTTGCAGACTTTGCCAGCGCGTTCTTCTTTGGATTTACGAGCTCCGAAACGCCGGTACAGCTTTTCTCGTTTGATAATCCTAATCAAGTTACTGAGTATCCATTGGGGCTCATCCCTTTGTTTTTGGTCCCATACGCGGTCATTGCTCATATTCTATCGATAACGCAATTACGTCTGGATCGACGGTAAAAACGACTTTCCGATGAGTTATCTTAATAATAACAGCGCTGAGTATTTGGATTGCCTAGCCGGGTCGGTAATCAAACACCTATGAATTCGATATCGCACGTGTTTTAATACTTTAGTTATGAGTGAACCCACCCTTTACGGAAAAAAACGTCACTACGAGCCACCCAAGGTTCGTTGGAATAAAAGCGCTGTAAACAAAGCGATCCGTGCAATCACTGATGATGTGATCTCATTAGCTGAGTCCGGTGAAAAATGGCCTAAACATAAGCTGGATGAAGGCGGGCAGATCAAAAGTGATTTCTACTTTGGAAAGGGCGGAGCTCTCTGGGCTATTGATTATTTAATTCGGCGTGGTGCAATCAAATCCACATTCGATGTCAATCTCTTTGTTGATGCATTGCTAGAAGACAATCGTAAGACAAGGAATCGTCGGCCACATCCTGAAAATGCGTCCTTTTTGTTTGGTGAGATGCCTCTTCTTTTAATGAAGTACCGGTCTAATCCCGACCCCAGCACTGCTGACGCAATAGCAGCGGCAATTCAGCAAAACGATACACAACCCGTGCGAGAACTTATGTGGGGCTTAGCGGGCTCCATGCTTGTGGCCTTGTTTATGTATGAATGGACCGGACAGGCTAGCTGGGCCAAGTTGTATCGCAAGCAAGCGAAGAAAATGATCGCCGATTGGCAGAAAATTCCGGGAGCCGGCTATTTGTGGAACATCGACTTGTATGGAAAGAACTATTACTTTCTTGGCGCGATACATGGCTTTAGTGGAAATGCGATGGCTTTAATTGCGGGCTTTGATTTGCTCAGCAAAACACAGGTATCACAGATTACCAAGCGGGTTATGCAAACGGTGGTGAACACTGCTGATCAGAGTGATCAACATGCGAATTGGTGGCCCAGTTGGGATTCTGATAAAAGTAAAAAGAATGCGCACCCCTTATTGCATTTTTGCCATGGCGCACCTGGAATAATAGCAACGCTGGCGCGTTTACCCGTTGGCGAGAATGAAGAATTTGACGCGCTACTGTTGAAAGGTGGTGAGCTGATCTGGGATGCCGGCTTATTGGAGAAAGGGCCGGGTCTGTGTCATGGCACCAGCGGAAACGGCTATGCCTTTCTAAAACTCTATGAACGTACGGGCGATGATCTATGGCTAAAACGAGCCCGTAGTTATGCCATGCATGCTATTGAGCAAGTGGAGCACATAAAGAAATGGCAAAAACACACGCGCTACCCATTCTGGAATGGAGATCCCGGCGTGGCCGTCTACCTCTGGGACTGCTTGCAAGCCACTACAGACTTTCCAACGCTTGAGACGTTCTGATTGCTGGGCGCATAGGTTTATGCGTGTATTCAATATTGATGGTAGCGTTTTAATCTCGTATCAAACCGAGAACGTCAGCCCGCCATCAACTCTTAAATTCTGCCCGGTAATATAACTTGACTTATCCGAAACCATAAATGCCACTGCTTCAGATAGCTCCCGAACTTCAGCATAACGCCCAGCCGGAATCCGCGCCTTGCGATCTTCAGTTTCTGGTAGCGAGTCAATAAATCCTGGCAAAATATTGTTCATTCGAATATTTTGCGCTGCGAACTTGGTACTGAATAGTTTGGTATAGGACGCCAACGCTGCGCGGAACACACCGGAAGTAGGGAACAATGGATCAGGTTCGAACACTGCGAAGGTTGAAATATTGACAATCGCACCCGAACCCTGCTTTTCCATAATTGGCGTGACGAGATTAGTCATGCGGATGACGTTCATCAGGTAGTAGTCCATCCCCAAATGCCAATTTTCATCGGTGATTTCCATAATGTCGCCTTTCGGGCCGTGGCCAGTGCAATTCACGACACCATCAATCCGACCAAATTTATCCATTGCTTTATCAACGAATTGTTTCAAATCAGCCGGTACTAACACGGACCCGGTATAACCCAAGCCCCCCAGTTCCTCGCCTAGCTTCTCTCCTTTGCCAGAGGCCGACATAACGCCAACATCATAGCCATCTTCAGATAGTTTCTTTGCAGAGTCAGCGCCTATGCCGCTGCCACCGCCAACGATTAATGCTACCGGTTTGCTCATTGTGTTCTCCTCTATCTTATGTTCGTTTGGTATCGTCAATAATATTCATCGTTGCTAGCCCACTATTGCCTGGCTTTACAGCGGCAAATGGCCCGCCGTGATGCAACATCGCTGGATCACTCAGATCAGCCTTTGGTGCTTCCGAGAGAATCTGCTGCGCAAATTGTTCCGCGTTATCCTTTGGTCGATAACCAAGATGACTGGCCTTACTGTTATCTACCGGTGCACGGTCGTTATTGGACACACCGTATACCACGCTAAAACCTGTCACCGGCGTATCAATTGCACGTTCAACCAGTTGAATCAGGTCGTCATAAGATAACCATGTGCCCAATGCTCGCGCGTTAGTGACCTGTGCACAAGACAAGATGCGCATATTCACCGACTCTAGCTGAAATTTATCCCAATACAGGCTGCCTAAATCCTCAGCAAAACACTTTGCCAGCCCGTAAAAGGTATCGGGTTTGTGTGGGGCATCGATACCAATAAATTCGGTTTTCTTGTGCATGCCAACGGCATGAATTGAGCTGGCGTATACCACCCTGCGCAGTCCGTTTTTACGTGCCGCTTCCCATACGTTATATGCGCCAATAATATTCGCTTGTAGGATGTCATCAAACGGTGCTTCGTCCCCAATCGCTCCAAAATGCACAACCATATCCGCGCCTTCGAGCAACGAAGTGATCTGTTCGAGCTGCGACAGATCAGCCTTCACATATTGTTCGCCGTCGTACAGCTTTCCGATATCATCGACCAGATCACTCGACACCAGCGTATCTGCCAGCTTGCTCAACGGCTCACGAAGATGTGAACCCAGACGACCGGCAGCGCCGGTTAATACCAGTTTTTTCATGAATTATTTTCCTAAAATAATTAGTCTGAAGCAGGCGGCGTAAGTTTTTCAACGCTTGCTCGATTGCGTTGTAAGGCTTGTGCAAGCAGAGCATCTGTACTTAATCGAACACCATCCGCCATTTTGGCCAAGATGAGCTTTGTCGGGTTCTGCATTATTTGTGTGCGTGAATTTAGCTATTATCCATTGACGATGCATAATGAGGCGTTGATAAAAAACAGTCGGGCTTAGCGATGATCTCACCGCTGAGCACTGAATGCTGTAGTGAACAACTCGTTGGTTTTTTTCCAACTGGTCTCTGCTGCAATTTCGCTGTAGTTTGGATAGCCAGGCCAGGTAAAACCGTGGCCAACATCGGGAAACGTGATGACTTCCACTGTGGGCAATGGTTCTACCGCGTCCAAGAATCGCTGGTGCATAGCAATTGACTGAACCTCATCCGCCTCACCGATGCCAAAGTACATTGGTCGGTTCAGTTGACCTGCGGTGAGGTGGGGCGAGGCATCCGATTCGTCGACCATAAACGAAGGGTGGAAACACGCGCCAGCCAAAACACGATCGGGGTTTCTCTCGATAG
>CAZGVP010000223.1:0-5242 GCA_964529135.1 uncultured Caulobacterales bacterium
ATTCAGGTCTATAAAGATTTAGCAGGAGCATAACCTTGCACAAACTCAACCGGCATGCGACATGGTTTTCCGCTTTTCATGTGGATGGAAATAAATAATGTTTGCCCACGGAAGACTAATTTATTGTTGTTCGCGAGGCGCATTTCATAGGCACGCGTTAGTCGCATTCGCCCGTCATTTTTAGCAATCCAGGTGGCCACCATAACTACCTGCCCGTTTACCACTGGTGCGACATAATCAAAACTATGATTCCACACCACAAAGCCTGATCCGATCTCAGCAAACTTTGAGAAAGGAAACCCGAGCAGGGCTGAGTGATGCCACGCCGCTTCAAGTGCCCATTGCGGATAAACAAGATTATTCACATGGCCAAATTCATCAATGTGTTCAGGCCCGACAGTAAGCTGCCCCACATAGCCGGGAATAACAGGCCAGCCAAGGGCCTGGGGTTGATCACAAGTGGTGAGCTGTGACGGTGGAACAATGGCAGTGCCAACACCTGCATGAGGGCGATCGAGAGGAGGCATAGGTTTGAAATTCCAAAATTCAATGTCAAAATTTGATAGTCATAACGTTCAGTTTTCTGATGACCCCTGTTTAATAAACATATGAGCTGGCGAATCGCATATAATACGCTTTTTAGTATAGTGATTTTTATAATGGCCCCAACTGCGCAACCTCAAAAATATCACACTAATCTATCAGCTCCCACCACACGGGATGATTTTGCGCGCGATGTCTGGTGCCTGTTAGGTATCCCGGTGGATGCGGTTGGGTTAAGTGATGCGGCGACCATGATCACCGGTGCGATCCATAAGCGGGAACGCCTCTCTTTTGTGACGCCAAATGTGAACTGGTTGGTAACAGCGTTGGGTGACCCTGAGATGCGGCGTATGGTGATTGATGCGGATCTGAGCCTGGTTGATGGCGCACCTTTGGTGAAGATGGCTCAATGGCTTGGTATGCCTATGCGCGAGCGTGTGGCTGGATCGGATCTGTTTGATTATATGCGTGACGCCAAAGGGGGCATTGCCCAGGAAGAGGGAAGTAGGACCTCGGGACATAACCTTTCTCGTATTTTCTTTTTTGGTGGCCGTGATGATGCGGCCAATGCTGCTCACGATAATCTTAATCAAGATTATGCTGTAGGGGCTGTGACCGCCATGCATTCTGCCGGGTGGCTGAACCCTGGCTTTGGGGATGTGGCGACGATGTCGAGTCCGGAGATCATTGATGAGATCAATGCAGCCACCCCCGATTTTTTAATCGTTGCGTTGGGTGCGGCCAAAGGTCAGCAATGGATTGACCATAATCTCCCCTCGCTAAATGCACCGGTTATTGCTCATCTCGGGGCTGTTGTAGATTTCACAGCAGGTACAGTGGTGCGAGCGCCCCAATGGATGGCAAAATCGGGATTGGAATGGCTCTGGCGGATCATTGCCGACGGAGCCTTGTGGAAGAGATATGCTAAGGATGCAATCTCCCTTGGTAAGGTCATTATTGGCTCTCTTATTCCGCAACTGATGAGCAAACCGAAGAGTGCTGCCACCAGCGTGGCAATTGACAGTCGAGCTGTGGTTTCGCCTGGTGATGATGGTACTCGCATCCAGCTTGCAGGTAGTCTTGTGGTCGGACCTGGCTTGGAACCGGTGCGCACAGCATTCCGGGAGGCGAGTGCCTATGGCAATAATGTCATCCTTGATTTTGCAGATGTGGGCGTTATTGATCAGGCTTTTTTGGGGCTTGTTTTGATGTTGGAAAAACATTTGACGCGAGCCGGAAAAAACATTTTCCTCAGAAAGATATCTCCATCACACTTGAAACTCATTCGTCATAATGCGATGGCGTATGAATTGCATTCATAACGCAATAAGAATTAATCGTATAAAGAGCAGTAAAATCACTCATGGCCTCGACTAAAAAAACCAAAAAAACAGCTAAATCGGTTGCCCGTAAAAAGGCTGCTTCCGCAGATTTGTTTGATAGCCCCGGCGGCAAAGGATATGGTAACGATTACACCGCTAAGGATATTGAAGTTCTTGAAGGGCTAGAGCCGGTGCGCAAGCGGCCAGGTATGTATATTGGCGGCACAGATGAGAAAGCACTGCATCATCTTTTTGCGGAAGTGCTTGATAATTCAATGGATGAGGCGGTGGCTGGCTTTGCGACGCGCATTGAAGTGGAGCTGCAGTCCAACGGGCATTTGAAAGTTACAGATAATGGTCGTGGTATCCCAATTGATCCGCATCCAAAATTTAAACCAAAAACTGCACTAGAAGTCATTATGACAACATTGCATTCCGGCGGTAAATTTGAAGGTAAAGCCTATCAAACATCTGGCGGGCTTCACGGTGTCGGGGTGTCCGTAGTTAATGCGCTTGCGGATGATTTAACGGTAGAAGTTGCGCGTAATCGCACGCTTTATCGCCAGCACTATTCACGTGGTAAACCTACAGGCAAGCTGAAGAAAGTGGGTGATGCTCACAATCGACGCGGAACTTCGATTGCATTCCATCCTGATGCGCAGATTTTCGGCGCTAAACTTTTCTTTAAACCTCAGCGACTTTTCAAAATGGCACGCTCAAAGGCCTATCTTTTTGGTGGGGTTGAAATTCGCTGGAAATGTGCGCCTGAGCTCATCAAGGATAACACGCCTGCAGAGGATGTTTTTCATTTTAAGGCGGGGCTAGCTGATTATCTGGGCTCACTTGTGGCTGAACGCCCTACTGTCACCGATGAAATGTTCGTTGGTAAGGTGGAGCGTAAGGATGATGGTGGCCATGGTAATGTTGAATGGGCGGTGACTTGGGGTGCGGCTGGCTTTGGCGCGCGTGGTGATATGGCGGATGGGTTTTGTCATTCATATTGTAATACAGTGCCAACGCCAGAGGGCGGCACTCATGAAGCGGGCTTGCGTGCAGCGCTCTCAAAGGGTTTGCGTGCCTATGCCGACCTTGCGGGCAACAAGAAAGCTGTCAACGTTACCCAGGAAGACATTATGGGTACTGGCGGTGCGCTGCTCTCTGTATTTGTGCGCAACCCTGAGTTTCAGGGGCAAACCAAAGACAAGCTCGCAACGGCAGAAGCAACGCGGCTAACCGAGGCGGCGATCCGCCCGGCGTTTGATCACTGGCTGGCAAGTCACCCCAAACAGGCCGATGCGCTTTTGAAATGGGTGATCGATCGTGCTGATGAGCGCCAACGTCGCCGAAAAGAAAAAGAGGTCAATCGCGCCTCAGCCATGAAAAAGCTTCGCCTGCCGGGCAAGCTTTCTGACTGCTCCAATAAATCTGCGGAAGGTACAGAGATTTTTCTCGTAGAGGGAGACAGTGCGGGCGGTTCAGCAAAGCAGGCTCGTGATCGCAAAACGCAAGCTATCCTGCCGCTACGGGGCAAAATCCTCAATGTTGCCAGTGCAAGCCGTGATAAAATTCTCGCCAATCAGGAAGTCTCCGATATGACGATGGCACTAGGGTCTGGCCTTGGTGCGAAGTTTGACATTGAAGATTTGCGCTATGAAAAAGTCATCATCATGTGTGATGCGGACGTTGATGGTGCGCATATCGCAGCACTGTTGATTACATTTTTCTATCAAGAAATGCGAGAGTTAATTGAGGCTGGCCGTCTTTATATGGCTCAACCTCCGCTTTATCGTTTATCCGCAGGCGGAAAAACTGTTTACGCTATGGATGATGCAGAGCGCGATGCAAAGCTGCAATCGGAATTCAGGTCCAATCAAAAAGTTGATGTGGGAAGATTTAAAGGCCTTGGCGAGATGAATCCGGCGCAACTGAAAGTCACCACCATGAACCGTGAAACACGAGCGCTTGCTCGTGTGGTGATGCCAGAAGACCGCCTGCCCGACATTGCGTACTTAGTGGACCAGCTCATGGGCAAAAAAGCCGAACCACGTTTTGATTATATTCAAGCCAATGCCGCATTTGTTGGCGCTGAGCTGGTGGATGCTTGAGGGGTACGGGTAAGCTTCTTCTCGTCAGTTGCGTGGTTTTGGTTTAACCCTCAGGGGTCAAGGCTCCCAATTATATGTGTCTTGGAAAGAGTGGCTGAGGAAAGGGCGGTTTATACCGGTCACTTTCTGTGTAATTGCGCTGCATGATACAATTGAGAAGGCGAATGGATATTTGGTCAATCCAGAATAACTGGCGGGTGATGGATCCCGTACTGCCATAAATTTGTCATCAATCTCACGCTTTTGTGCGTTGCACAAAATATGAAAAGGCAATTTAAGACGTAGCAGAAAATGTTAATACAGCGCGATTATATCGCTTTGTGTTAGCATTATCTGCTTTGTTTTTTGACCCAGTTTATGACTTTGGAGAGACCCATGACTATGAAAACCGCTTTTGTTTCAATCATTTCCGTACTTGCTCTGACATCTATGGCTCCCGCTGATGCTGCTGAAACTGAGGTTACGTTCAATTATTATCAAAGTGAACTGGCTTCTAATGCTGGCGCTGAGCGCGTTGCTACTCGTATGAAGCATTTTGTGACCCGAACTTGCACAGAAAATGGTCGTCGACCTCTTTCAGCGCTGCGTATTCAGCAATCATGTAAAGTTGAGCTCATGACAAACCTTATGGATAATATTGATGATCCTCGTTTGGCTCGTGCTCTTGAAGGCCGTGTGATTATCGCCAGCAACTAATTGCTCTTTAGGTTGCAAACGCCTTAAGATATGCGAAAAGCCGGGCTATATAAAAGCCCGGCTTTTTTAGTGCGCATGATTTTCTGAATGATGGGGCCAGATTTTAACGGGTCCGGTTTTCACGGAAGGGTTGTGTTAGCCTGGTTTAAGCAATAAATCTTTGTAAGGATGAATATGATATGGAGAATCGGAAGATTTCCCAAAATCATTTGTTGGCCCCTCGGTAGGTAGTCCCGTACTAAAGGGTTATTGGTGCGCGTGCCGTAGTGGTCAAAAAGTCACTGTATATGTGGGTGTTCTTCTGCTCGTGTGGCTGATAATTTCATTGAAGATTTGATCATGGAGCCTAGCTAATGACTTTTGCCACCCCTGTTCGCGATATGCAGTTTGCTCTCAAGCACATGGCCGGTTTTGACCAGCTTGAGGCAACCGGTGCCTATGAAGATTTGTCCGATGATCTGACCAGCGCAATTCTTGAGGAACTGGCAAAGCTTTGTGATAATGAGATTGCTCCGATGAACTGGGCCAGTGACCAACAAGGTGCTGTGCTGGAAAATGGTGTAGTACGGCCAACAC
>CAZGVP010000224.1:0-5229 GCA_964529135.1 uncultured Caulobacterales bacterium
GGCAGGATTTGAACCTGCGACCCCTACACCCCCAGTGTAGTGCGCTACCAGGCTGCGCTACGCCCCGTCCATGAGCGGTTCATAGCAGAACCGTGACATATGTCTATCATTTCCTTCGGCACAAACCCATTACTTTTATCTACGGTACTCCTGGAAAAGATGTAACCATCTGAATTTTGAAATCAGGAAAACTATCAATATACTGAATTTTGAAATCCGGAAAGTTATCAACAAATATCCATTCACCACACTCATTAGCAAAACTTGAAACCGTTTCTACTCTTAAATCAGGAAAACTCGTTACAATTTGAACTTTGAAATCAGGAAAACTTTCAACAACTTGCACTTTACCAAAAAGCTTGATCCCTTTTAGTGCGCATTGAGGAGAAACCTCTTCTGCCAACACCCTGGTTGATGATAGAACCATCATAACTGCGACCACGCTAAATAAGAATATTTTCTTATCACTTCCCTATCGCTGAAACGAATAAAACGATCCCATCTCTAAAAGTTGTGTCAATGCATCAAGAGCCGTGAGAACTTCTCTGGCAAACGCTGGGTCACGCAAATCATCCGGGTGCAATTGATCTCTATAATATTTTTGAACCCATCCTTCCAGGGCTTTCAGGCGAGCATCATCAAGAATGAAATTTTTATTAGTGGCCATCAATTGCAGGTCTGACAAAACAACGCGCAATCGCAAACAGGCCGGCCCACCGCCATTGCGCATACTTTCTCGCACATCTTTATAAACAACCCGCGACACAGGGTTTTCTGCTTGAACTACAGCGCTAAGATAGGACCGCACGGTATCATTTTCTTCTGATTCCGAAGGCAATAATAAGACCATAGATCCATCCGGTAGAGACAATAACTGGGAATTGAATAAATAAGTACCAATTGCATCAGCAAGGCTGATTTCCCGCTTTGGTGCTTCAATAATATGCAGCTCAGGCATACGTCCTTTTAATTCAGCCAATGCCTGAGGTTGATCTTCAAATGATTGCTCGTGCAAAAATAACGCGTTACCGTTAGCCACACCAACAACGTCATTGTGGAAGGCCCCAGCATCAAGCGCAGCGCGTGATTGCTGAACAAAAATTGTATCATCATCACAAAGACCAAAGCCGCGAGCGACTGCACGGCTTGCCCCTTCGCTTTGGCGCGCGGGAAATCTTTCACCGTCGATGCCATAGACAAATAGATGTATACCTTTTTCACCGTGATCATTGCAGAGCCGCCCATGGTTAGCAGCCCCTTCATCCCCAAAATGCACACCGCCGGGCAATATCGAATGGTGAGTAAAATGTGTTTGATCTGCAAATATATGACTGAGCATTGCCGCGGTTGTTTCTGCTTCGATAGCACGGTGAAAATGACTGGCCAGATTGGCCGCACAAAAATGCACCTTACCATCGGGTGTATCGGGCGCTGGCGAAACCGTGGCTGCGTTGGCTGTCCACATTGAAGAAGCAGAATAAACATTCGCCAACAAGCCAGGGGCGCTCTTTGCCACATCTGCAATAATAGCCTCGTCCGTACCTGAATATCCAAGCGCATGAAGTATATGCATTGCAGGGCGGTCATGGGGCGGCAAAAACCCTTGCGTCAAACCGAGTGCCCTAACACTGCGCATTTTCTCTAACCCTTGAAGTGCCGCAGCCTTAGGGTTGGAAATTTTACCTTGATTAGACGCAGACGCTATATTACCAAAGGCAAGCCCGGCGTAATTATGCGTTGGCCCGATGAGACCATCAAAATTGATTTCACGGTGCGTCATTTAAATAATCCCTATCTGCTCTTCTGGCATGGCAAGCAGTGTATCGCCTTCCATACTGGCAACCGGGTACGCGCAATAATCAGTTGCATAGTATGCACTCGGATTATGATTACCAGAATGCCCGATGCCACCGAACGGTGCAGCACCACTGGCACCGGTTGTTTGGCGGTTCCAGTTAACAATACCGGCTTGTGACAATGCCAGGAATTTATCATAGTCAGCGCGACTATCACTGAGCAAACCGGCGGCTAAGCCAAACCTGGTATTATTTGCCTGATCAATAGCCTGATCAAAAGTTTCTACACGCCATACCTGTAACATTGGCCCGAAATGTTCTTCGTCAGGAAATTCTTCTACGCCAGTCATGTCAACAATGCCGGGGGTCACAAAAGCCCCATCCGCATAAGGACGTGACATCTCGACAATGCTGTGTGCACCAGCGGCTTGCCGTTGTGAAAAAGCTTTAAGCATAGCAGTCGCGGCAGGTGGGTTAATCAACGGCCCCATAAAGGGTTGAGGTTCATCAAAAGCTGAACCCACAACAATCCGCGAGGTTATCGCGGTCAAGGCCTTAAGTGCACGATCTCCTCTGGCGTCAGCTGGTACCAGCAAACGCCGCGCACACGTACAACGTTGACCTGCAGTAAGAAAAGCAGATTGGACCACTGCAAAAGCAGCAGCTTCTATATCATTGGTATCCCACCAGATTAGCGGGTTATTGCCGCCTAGCTCCAGAGCGAGAATTTTCTCCGGGCGCCCCGCAAACAGTCGATGTAAAACCAATCCGGTATTGGCGCCTCCTGTAAAGAGAACGCCATCGACATCATCATTCGTCGTTAATGCCTCACCAGTTTCGCGGGCACCTTGTACCAGGTTAATGACGCCTGACGGTAATCCAGCCTCCTCCAGGCGCGCCATTAAAAATGCAAGTGGCCCTGGTGTGAGCTCGCTTGGTTTCACGACGAGCGTGTTTCCCGCAAGCAAAGCCGGTACGATGTGTCCATTTGCAAGATGTACCGGAAAATTAAAGGGAGCAAGAACAGCCATCACCCCATGGGGTTTATGACGTAACATGCCGGTAGTTGCACCAGTAGCTGTTTCTTTTTCTCCAGAACGTTCGTTCTGTGCACGAATAGATATATCAACCTTACCAGATATAGCACCTGCTTCAGTTTTTGCCTCCCAGAATGGTTTGCCGTTTTCTTTTGAAATCATACGCGCAAGATCATCAGCATCACGGCGAACAAGATCACGATATTTCTCTAGGATTTCGATCCGCTTCTCAAGAGGTGTTAACGCCCAGCCTTTAAACGCATTTCGTGCTGCTTTCACCGCATTGCCAACATCATTTTTGCTGGCGCTATTACCAGTCCAGACAGTCGCCCCAGTTGCGGGGTCATACGAAGAAAATACATCCCCCTCTCCATCTCGCCATTGCCCATTGATAAACAATTTGCCGGTCATATTCATTCCTGTTCAAGTTTTACCACGCAGTACAGCGCACGTCAGATCCTGTCTCAACATTCAACACTTCAGCTTCAGCTTGCGACAGTTTTATTTCACTTTTATCCATTCTTGCGGAAGAACGAATACATTTAAAATCCCGATGCGCACCAGCTGCAATTAGCAATTCATTTTTATCATCATGATGAGGGGTGACATCTGCAATCTGGACTTTGCGCATCACGCTATCACGCACCGCACGAATATCTGTCAGCTTTGCGTCAACTACCGGCCCTGCATCAAAGATGTCAATATAACCACGATACTCAAAGCCTTCCTTGAGCAACATGTTATAGGCAGCATCTCCGTTTTCATGGGGTTTACCGACACACGCGCGTGCATCTTCTGGTAAGAGAGCCATATAAAGCGGATAAATTGGCATTAAATCGGCAATAAATTGATTACCAGCAACAGAGTTATGTTGATCAGCTTCTTCAAAGTCCATATCAAAAAAATGTTGCCCGACAGCGCTCCAAAATGGCTGGCCACCATCCGGTTCACGCCAGCCGCGCAATTCCGCACAAACGCGATCTGCAAAAATATCAGGCACCTGTGCCATAAATAAATAACGAGAGCGTGCCAGTAACTTACCAAATCCACCTCCTCTTACCTGAGGTGAAATAAATAACGATCCTACTTCTGCAGCGCCTGTAAAATCATGAGTTGGCACGAGCACTCTACGTGAAACACGCTTTCCAAGCTGCTCTGAAAAATGAAACATCGTATTGATACGGTAATTCACAAACCCGGACTGCAGGCCAATAGCTGAAAAAATTGCTGCCGTACCCACAACCTTACCATCGAGTTCCAACACCAGCATATAGACTTCGCCACTTGGTCCTTCAGGTTTTTTCGAAAAACTCTCAAGTGTAAAATCAATGCGCTGACGCAATGCCTCTCTATCCATTGGAAGATTGGTCATCCCCCCCCCAGTTAACTGGGCAAGAGCATGTACCTGATCAAAATCCCGTTCCTCAACGGCGCGCATAACAGGAATAGACATTAAGTAGCCTCTGTAATTGCATGTCCCGGATTGGGAATTTCACCGGCCGCAACCTTCATTAATAATAAAGCAGAAAGCTTTGCACGCTCTTCCAGGCTATCAAGCTTTACAAACTCATCCGCACTATGAATATTACCCCCACGCACCCCAAGTGTATCAACAACAGGTATCCCGGCAGCAGCAATATTGTTGCCATCACAACACCCACCTGTAGGCACCCACTTAATCGACAGCCCAAGATCAACCCCGACAGACCTAACGGCTTTGAAGAATTTTTCTGTCTTTTCGTCCATTGGTTTGGGAGGGCGATAAAAATTACCGTGGCTGGTTACGTTCAATCCTTCGCGTTTATTCATTTCCCCGATTACATTACCAAGCTTTTCCATAAACCAGTCCCCGTGGTCACCCTCTTCAATGCGCACATTGAATCGGACGACCGCACTATCCGGAACAACATTATTCGGCCCACCGCCATCAACCCTGGCGATATTCACGGTTAAGCCTTTGCGAGCGCAGGAAAGTGGATCAATTTTAGAGATAAACTCCGCTGCGGCCGCAATGGCATTAACACCCAAGTGATGCTCCCGGCCTGCATGTGCTGTGCGCCCTTTAAATGTAACTGAAAAGTTGCCGCTTCCCTTGCGAGCACCGGCCAGAGAACCATCTACCAAAGCGGGTTCATAGACACATGCAAAATGGGCACGACCAGCGGCCTCCACCAGGGCCGGTGCCGATCCGTGAGATCCGATTTCTTCATCACCATTGAGGAGCACCTCATAACCAATCTGATCTGAAAACCGTGACTGCATGACGGCCTTGAGGGCATAAAGCATAACAAGCAAACCGCCCTTCATGTCAGCAGCGCCTGGCGCATTCAGCGTATCATCATCAAGAAATGTCGCCGTCTGAAATGAATGGTCTGCTGGAAACACGGTATCCATAT
>CAZGVP010000225.1:0-5197 GCA_964529135.1 uncultured Caulobacterales bacterium
GATGGCCATCTCGTTCCAGGTTTGCCTCGACAGGTAACGCAATGACAGATGTTATTGTTACGAATGCTAATAATGTTGTAGAAAATAGAGCTGAAAGCTGGAACGCCGCATGGCGATTGGCGTTACGTGAATCTCGTGACGGGTTTCGTGGGTTTCGCATATTTGCCTTGGCGCTTGCTCTCGGCGTTTTTGCTATTGCTGCAGTTGGGTCTTTGTCAGCGGCATTCCTGGCCGGGCTTGAGCAAGAACAGACGAGATTGTTGGGTGGTGATCTTGAGGTTAGTGTCACGGATGTAACTCTGCCTGATGAGTTGTTGACTTGGTTAGGAGAGCGAGGGCAGTTATCAAGGACCGTTGAAGCGCAACTTATGGTCCATACAGAAGATAGATCTGCAAGATCTGTCGCCCAGTTGAAAGCAGTTGATAATGTTTATCCGTTGCTTGGTACGTTGAAACTTGAAACTGGACGAGAAGTTACAGATATTTTTAAGCCTGATTTTTCTGGAGATATTAAGGTATGGGGCGCGATTGGGGATCAAAAACTGCTTGATAAATTAAGCTTGCCAGTTGGTGGTCGCATTACCATTGGTGATGCAATTTTTGAGATACGCGCTGCGATTGATGAAGAACCAGATCGTGCCAGTGCAGGTTTTTTGATTAGCCCGCGGCTGATGGTCAGTATTAATGGGGCAAATGCAACAGGTCTTTTAACCCGTAGTGGCCTGGTGCGTCGCTCTGTAAGGGTTTTGTTAAACGAGCCGTATAAGGATGGAATTCGCGAAGTTTTTGATGAGATTTATCCTGATAATGTATGGCGCGTGCGAACAGCAGACCAGGCAGCGCGTGGATTGCGTCGTACCCTTGATAATCTCGATGTGTTTCTTACGATGGTTGGGTTGGCGGCGCTGGTTATTGGAGGAGTTGGTGCTGCTAATGCTGTTCATGCGTATATGCAGCGAAAGATTCCCGTCATTGCTACATTGAAATGTCTGGGTGCAACTGGCGATTTTGTTATGAAGACCTATGCCTCACAGGTTTTGATGGTTGCTGTATTTGCGGTGATTATTGGACTTGCCCTTGGTGCACTCACGCCAATTCTAGTGGTTTGGACTATTGGAAGTCTTCTTCCGTTTGAAGCGGCTGCAGGAATTTATCCACTTGCTCTGGTGGAGGCGTCATTATTTGGATTGTTGGCTGCGCTCACGTTTGCTCTATGGCCGCTGTCAAAAGCGCGGCAGGCTTCTCCGGCTCAGCTGTTTCGTGATCTGGTGGATAAACAACAAACTCTGCCCGGAAAGCGGGATTTGGTGATCGTTGGGCTGTTTGCGGCAGGTTTTTTTGCATTTGCAATTTTATTATCGAAAGACCGCATGTTTGCCTTTTGGTTTGCTGTGAGCGGCTTTGTTGTTTACGCAATTTTGCGAGGACTGGCATGGGGTATTGTTCGGTTAATACGTCGTTTTTGGAATCCTAAAAAACCGGCGTTGCGTTTTGCGGTTGCAAGTCTTACCCGGCCGGGTTCGGCAACAGCAAGTATAACTGTGTCTATTGGTTTGGGATTGACCCTTCTTGCGACGATTTCCTTAATCGATGCTAATCTCAGCCGTGAAATTCGCACGAGTGTCCCTGATAATGCGCCAGGATTATTTTTTTCTGATATTCCGTTTGCAGATTATGAGCGATTTGACCAGATGATTAACGCTACAGCCCCCAACGCAGAATATGAGCGCTTCCCAATGTTACGTTCAGGTGTGCGGTTGTTAAATGGTCAATCATTATCTTCTGTTGAAGGTGCGGAAAACTCTGGTTGGGCGCGTGAAAATGATTGGGGCGTCACAATATTGGCAGAAGTGCCAGAAACCCTGGGAACGCTCATGCAAGGTGAGCTATGGCCTGCCGATTATAATGGTCCTCCTCTGATTTCTCTTTCTCACTGGCAAGCAAAACGTTTTAAATTAACTGTTGGAGACAATATTACGCTAACTATTGCGGGCCGTGATGTTACCGCTGCAATTGCCGCGCTGCATGATGTTAACTGGGATCGCAATGGCATTAATTTTATTACAATCTTTGCACCCGGTACACTGGAAGCGGCACGCCCTACAAGCATTGGCAGTCTGAAAACAAAAAATGCTGCTGAAGAGGAGGCGGTTATCGATCAGCTGGCAAAAAATTGGCCTGATGTAACTGTCATTCGCACAAAAGAAGTGACCGCCAGTATTGCCGAGATCATTGATGCAATTGGTTTGGTTATTCGCGCGCTAAGTGGTGTAACGTTAGCCGCTGGTGTTATTGTTTTGCTTGGTGCTGTGGCCGCTGATTTTCGACGAAAACTCCATGACGCAATGATCATGAAAACGCTAGGTGCTGGGCGTGGGCAGATCCTGGCCTCATTCGGTGTTGAATATGCTTTATTGGGTTTAACGCCTGCTATCACGGCACTCTCCTTGGGCGCGGCGGGGTCGTGGTTTGTTGTAGCGCGACAAATGGAGCTTAACTGGCAATTGACGCCTGCTGTTTTGGTGATGATTGTTTTTGGTGCAACACTGGTAACATTCCTGATTGGTATGGCCGCGGCATGGAAGGCGCTTGGCACGAGACCTTGGCCCGTGTTGCGGAGTGACTAAGCCATCATTCAGTTTGTTGATTATTCTTTATAGTAATTTTTTACCAAATTAAGGGCGCTAAGGGGTCTTTCTTCATATCCTTGTTCTTGCGCTGTTTGGCGCCGCGGAAGTTCGATTGGTTCAAACGCATCTTTATATTCTTTAACCGGAATAATATCGAGAATGGCGCGAATGCCATTGAGGCGTGCTTTCTCCTTGTCATCGCCATCAATTACGCGCCACGGTGCATAACTAGTGTTTGTTGTATCCAACATTTTGTCTCGGGCTTTACTGAATTCTATCCAGCGTCGGCGACCTTCAAGATCAATAGGAGACAGTTTCCAGCGTTTGCGTGGATCATGGGCGCGATCCTGGAAGCGCTTTTCTTGTTCATCAGGTGAAACATGAACCCAGAATTTTATTAATATTATGCCGCTATCGATCAGGGTTTTCTCAAACACAGGCACATCCTCCATAAAAGCTTCATGCTGTTCTGGAGTGCAAAAGCCCATTACAGGTTCAACCACGGCACGGTTATACCAGGAGCGATCGAATAGGGTGACTTCGCCAGCAGAAGGGAGATGCGAGACATAGCGCTGGAAATACCATTGTGTGCTTTCGCGGTCGGATGGTTTTGGCAAAGCCACGACTTTCCAGATGCGTGGGCTCATACGGCGCATAATGGTCTTGATCAACCCTCCCTTACCGGCAGCATCACGACCTTCAAAGATAATGACGACTTTCAAGCCTTCTCGCTTGATGGTTTCTTGAAGTTTGGCAAGCTCCAGTTCCAGGTCTTTCAGGTGGGCTGCAAATTTTTTTTTCTTCATGATACTGATTTTTCTTTGGTGATTGGGGTGCCGTTCTTGTCGAAGATATAGTCTTGACGGCAGAAGTCACATGAAACTCGGATCAAACCATCTTCTAGCATGTCTTTGAGGTCAGCTTCGTCATAACTCTCTAGTACGGCGGTTATTTTGTCTGCGTTACATGCGCATTCAGCAAAGACAGGTTTGGGATCAAAAATGCGTACGCCATCTTCATGAAACAGACGATATAGCAAACTTTCGGCAGGCAGGTTGGGGTCAAGTAATTCATCAGCTTTTGTGGTAGTGAGAAAAGCTTCTGCGCGGTTCCAGCTTTCTTGATCGTCTTGTGCCAGTAGAAAACTTTCACCTCGCTCGCGGGTGCCGCCTTCACCAGGTACAAACTGTACAATAATTCCACCAGCCCGCCAGTATTCCCGTCCGCCCGGTAGTGAAATTTTCCCAACTGCCAGCCGTACAGCAGTGGGAATTTGCTCTGACTGTTGAAAATAGGAAACGATGGCTTCTTCCAGTGTGTCGCCATCAAGCGGTGTTACACCTTGATAACGTTCCATGTCCGAACCCTGATCTACGGTCATCGCAATGTGCCCGGTGCCAAGTAAATTCGAAAGGGTCATTTTGCCATTGTGGTCTATGGTTTCTTTTTTGCTGATACTGGCGGTCGCGCGTAAGGCGCCGGTGGCATCATAGTCAGCGACCATCATTGAAATCGGACCATCGCCCTGGACTTGAAAAATCAACTTGCCCGCAAATTTTAGTGACGCTCCCATCAGGGTAACCAACGCCGCTGTTTCCCCAACAAGGCGCGAAACCGTGTCATTGAATTGTTCGTCGGCTTCATTGTGCGCACTTAAAATACGATCAATGGCTCCTCCAAGGCGCACCACATGACCGCGGACCGCAGAGCCGGCCGAGCTTGTACCTACTTGAAAAGGCAGGACATGATCGTCTGGCATCATGTCTTGAGAGGGTGGTTGAGATTTATCATTGGTCGTTGACATATTTATAACTCTCAGGACTTGATCTTCCAACCTGATTTTAGGAGCCGGTAACAAGCAAACGCCAGAATGATATTCACGATCAGGATGATTAGTGCTCCGTGTGAAACGGAGGCTTCGGCATTGTCCGTGAAGCCAAAGCGGAAACCGTCAATGAGGAGAAAAATCGGGTTGAATTTGGTTATACTATAAAAAGGCTCTGGCAGGCGTGAAATGGGATAAAAGGTTCCAGACAAAAAAGTCATTGGCATAATAATGAAGTTGGTGATCGCTGCTAATTGGTCAAATTTTTCCGCCCAGATACCGCCCAGGATGCCAAGCAGGCCGAACATGATGGCTGCTGAAACTCCGAAATAGAGAATTGCAAAAATGTTGGCGAGTGGCAGGGGGGTAGAAAAAGCCATATAGAGGGCTGCGGTGAGAGCTGTAATGAGACCAACCAGTAACCCTCTAGTAGCCGCGCCCGCAACAAAACCCAGGGTCAATTCAGCGGCAGATAGTGGAGCCATCAGAATGTCTACGATTGAGCCCTGAACTTTGCCAATAATCAGGGATGATGAGGAGTTGGCGAAGGCGTTATTGAGGATTGCCATCATAATCAGGCCTGGTGCCAGAAATATGATAAAGCTCACACCAGCGACTTCAGGACGAGAATCTCCAAAAGCTTGTGTGAAAACAACAAGGTAAAGAAGTGTTGTGACCACTGGGGCCAGCACGGTTTGGAACGCAACTTTAAAAAAGCGCTGTACCTCTTTTTGATAAAAGG